>JBDTHR010000151.1:0-5718 GCA_039936855.1 Nitrosospira sp.
ATGTCGGCGGTTCGACCCCGTCAGCACCCACCAGCAGCTTTTTGATCGTTGGAGTGGTAGTTCAGTTGGTTAGAATACCGGCCTGTCACGCCGGGGGTCGCGGGTTCGAGTCCCGTCCACTCCGCCAGATTTTTGCCTAAACCAGGGCGAACGCGAGTTCGCCTTTTTTATTCATTTTCTGTCCATCAATGTTTGATTTCGTCCATAAGAAAAAGCGCATCGTCCAGGTCATCCTGGCGCTCGCCACATTGCCATTCCTTTTCTGGGGTCTGGAATCATATCAAGGCAGGGAGGGCGAGGATCAAGTTGCGCTGGCGGCGGGCGAAAAGATCCTTCGGCAGGAATTTGACCAGGCCGTGCGCAATCAGAAGGACAGCATGCGGGCTTCGATGGGAGAGAGCTTTGACGATGCCCTGCTGGATAAGCCGGAAGTGCGATTCGCGATATTGGAAGGGTTGATTCAGCAGCGCTTGCTGAAGCATGAAGCATTTCGTGTGGGATTGGCTGTGCCGGATGCCCAGCTTGTGGAAACGATACAAAATATTTCTTCTTTTCAAGAAGATGGAAAATTTTCTAAGCCGCGCTATGAAGAACTGCTGGAAGCACAAGGACTAAGTCCGCAAGCATTTGAAGCGCGGGTGCGCCAGGAACTGATCCGCCAGCAGTTGATCGCGCCTTACAGCGAAAGTGGCTTCATTTCCGATACAGTAGCGGACCGGGTCCTTCAATTGAGTGAAGAAAAGCGCGACGTCAGCCTGGTTCAAATACAACCAGAGCAGTATCTGGGCCAAATCAAACCTGATGACGCTGCCATCAAGGCATACTATGACAGCCACCAGGCCGACTTTCAATTGCCGGAACAAGTACGGCTCGAGTATCTGGTGTTATCGCTGGATGAGTTGATTAAACAATCGCATGTCAGTACTGATGAAGCAGAGAAGTACTTCGATGAGCACCGGGGCGGATTTGGACAACCGGAGGAGCGCCGGGCGAGTCACATTCTACTGAGCGCGCCTGCAACGGCGCTGGATTCGGAGATAGCCGCAGCACGCGCCAAAGCCGAGGAGTTGCTTGCCGAGATTAAAAAAACACCGGAACGCTTTTCGGATCTTGCCAGAGAGTATTCAGAGGATCCGGGTTCGGCAACCAAAGGTGGTGACCTTGGTTTCTTCGCACGCAACATGATGGTCAAGTCTTTCGAAGACGCGGTTTTTCAGATGAAAGTGGACGAGATCAGCGAGGTGGTCCAGACGGATCACGGCTTCCATATTATTCAGCTTTCCGCCATAAAGAACGCGGAACCGATCAGTTTTGACAAGGTAAAAGGTCAGGTTGAGCAGGAAGTAAAGAAGCAGAAAGCGGAGAAAATTTTCGGTGAAATGGCAGACGACTTCAGCAATGTCGTATATGAGCAGAGCGATAGCCTGCAGCCTGTCGCCGAGCAATTTGGCTTATCCATACAGCAGAGCGACTGGATTGGAAGAAACGGCGGCCAGCCACCTTATTTCACCAATGAAAGATTGCTGCAAGCGATTTTTTCGGACGATGTTATCAAGGACAAACGCAACACGGAGGCAATCGAAGTTTCACCGAACACGCTGGTATCGGCGAGACTATTGAATTACCGGCCAGCGACTACGCTCTCCCTGACCGAGTTGAAAGATAAAATTGCCGGGCTTATCGCGCGGCAGGAAGCTGACAAGGCGGCTATCAATGAGGGGAAGGAGAAGCTCGCGCAACTGCAGGAGGGTAAAGATGGGGTCGTCAAGTGGGGTGCTACTCAGCAGATTTCCCGCAAGGAGCCCCATGGTCTTGATAGCGAAACCTTGCGCGCAGTTTTCAAGACCGACGCGACCAAACTTCCATCCTATACCGGGATTGCGAATCCCCAAGGAGGTTTTACCTTGATTCGCGTCGAGCATGTCATCAAACCAGCCCCGCCGGAGGCGGCACAACAGCAAGCTTTTGCCAGACAATTGCAGCAGTTGGTTGCCCAGGAGGAGCTCGTGGCTTATCTGGCCGGGGTCAGGAAGCGGTATGACGTATCGGTGAGTAGCGAGAACCTGGAGAAGTAGCGGAAAGCGAGCCGTTGTCGGCGGCTACATGATATCAAACGCGACCGTGTTAAAACCTGCATCGACATGGGTAATCTCGCCAGTAATACCGCTTGCCAGATCGCTGCACAGAAAAGCCGCAGCATTTCCGACCTCCAGTATGGAAACATTGCGCCGTAACGGTGATACTTTTTCGGTATAGCTCAACAGTTTCCCGAAGTTGCCGATTCCAGCCGCTGCCAGGGTTTTGATCGGGCCTGCCGAAATCGCGTTGACCCGTATCCCTTTGGGACCGAGGCTGGAGGCCATGAATCGCACATTCGCCTCAAGGCTTGCTTTAGCTAATCCCATAACGTTGTAATTCGGCATAACCCTTTGTGCACCCAGATAGGTGAGCGTGAGAAGCGAACCGTTTCGGCCTTGCATCAGCGGTATTCCGGCTTTCGCCAAGGCAGTGAAACTGTAGGAGCTCACATCGTGGGCTATACGGAAAGCCTCGCGATTTACGCTTTCGACATAATCCCCATTCAGTGCCTCGCGCGGAGCAAAAGCAATGGAATGGACGATACCGTCAAGGCCATCCCAATGTTTTTCCAAGTCGTCGAAACATTGCGCAATTTCGTTATCATTCGAAACATCGCACGGAAAAAGTAAATCGCTGTCGAACTCCGCGATGACTTTTTGAACCCGGTCGCGCACCGCTTCCCCCTGATAAGTAAAAGCCAGTTGCGCACCTTCGCGATACATCGCTTTTGCGATGCCATAGGCAATGGAACGATTACTCAGTAGTCCGGTGATGAGAATGCGCTTATCAGCAAGAAGTGTCATGTAATAATGCCTATGAATGTTGAGTGAATGGTCTTGGCTCAGTAATTAGTGCTGCTAGTGAGCTCATGAAGGATCGAGCGCCATAAGAAACCGTTGCGGTAAGCGCCTCAAACTAAAAAAAGCCCCGTGGCGAACTCACCAGAAAGATGAAGCTCACCGGACACGAAAATCCTTTCCGGTTATGGTGCTGGTCGACAAAATGAGCGATCAACTGCCGGACTTGGGATTATAACTTCAAGTCTTTCTTGCTTGTCAGATGATCCACTGTCGCATAGGTGGCAATCAGCTTTACCCGCTTCTGTACTATACAATCAAATCGTATGAATGAAAGCTTTGCCTATGAGACTGAAATATATCCCAAGCGTGCAAGCGGCAAATAAAGGATCCCCTTTCAGGATGAAATATTCCAAAGAAAGTAAGCCCGAAAGCCTGTAGCGAAAACCTGCCGCAAAGGATTATTTGCAGCCCCCTGCCCATGCGCGCTAACCCCTGTAATCTACGGTAAAATCAACGCTTCATCGCGTTATACGAGCGGGTATCACTATTATGTTAGCAGCTAACCGTGCCTCTTTCGGTGGTATTCATGAATTATCCCTCGTCCGCTTTCGCCAAAACCGTTTTTGCTGGAGGGGTTATCCGGCCACTTAAACACCTGCTGGTCCCGCTCGCTGTCTTTGTCTGTGGCTGTAGCGGCAATCCATGGAACAATCCTTATCCGGCATCCGACGCGGAACAAAACATTCTCTATGCAGCCTTTGCGGAGCGTCCAAAGCATCTGGATCCAGTGCAATCTTATAGTTCCAATGAAATCCTCATGACAGCGCAGATCTATGAGCCGCCATTGCAATATCATTATTTGAAACGCCCCTACCAGTTGATTCCATCAGCGGCGGCAGAAATGCCGGCGGCGCAATATCTCGACAAGAACGGTGTACATTTGCATGGCGATGCCGATGCCGAGAAAATCGCTTATACCATTTATGAAATTTCCATCCAGCCCGGTATCCGTTATCAACCTCATCCTGCCTTCGCCAGAAACGAGCAGGGAGATTATAGCTATCATGATCTCACTGCGGAGGCTTTAGCGGATATTCATAAACTGGGTGATCTTCAGGATACCGGTACCCGCGAGTTGACTGCCGAGGATTATGTTTTTCAGATTAAGCGGCTGGCACACCCTAGGCTGCATTCGCCCATTTTTGGTTTGATGGCCGATTACATTGCTGGACTAAAGGAGTATTCGGCGACGCTACAGGCCGCCGCCAAGGCGCAGCTAAGGGAGGAGGGCAACGATGCTTATCTGGATCTGAACAATTATCCTCTCGACGGGGCTGAGGCGCTAAGTCGTTACACCTATCGCATCAAGATCAAGGGTAAATACCCGCAATTCATGTACTGGCTGGCAATGCCTTTTTTTGCCCCCATTCCCTGGGAAGCGGAGCGTTTTTACAGCCAAAGGGGGTTATCGAAAAAAAATATCAACCTTGATTGGTATCCGGTGGGCACCGGGCCTTATATGCTCACCGAGAACGATCCCAACCGTGTGATGATACTGGAAAAGAATCCCAATTTTCATGGAGAGGCTTATCCGTCCGAAGGCATGCCGGGTGACGTGGAAGCGGGTTTATTGAGGGATGCGGGGAAACCGCTCCCTTTTATCGACAAAGTGATATACAGCCGGGAGAGGGAAAGTATTCCCCGCTGGAACAAATTCCTGCAAGGCTATTACGACGCTTCCGCAATTGGCTCTGATAGTTTCGATCAGGCGGTCCAACTAACGGGCGGGCAGGGCGAAGCAACAGTGACCGAGGCGATGAAGGAGCAGGGCATACGTCTGGAAACGGCGGTGGCGGCGTCCACGAACTACCTGGGCTTCAATATGCTCGACCCGGTAGTGGGCGGAACGAATGAACAAGGACGCGAGTCCGCCAGAAAGCTGCGCCAGGCCATTTCGATCGCGGTCGATTACGAGGAGTATGTTTCAATATTTGCCAATGGTCGCGGCATTCCAGCGCAGGGCCCTATCGCACCTGGTATTGCAGGACACCGCGATGGAAAAGAAGGAATGAATCCATTCGTGTATGACTGGGTGAATGTGCGGACACAGCGAAAGCCGATCGAAGTGGCCAGAGAATTGCTGGCTGAGGCAGGCTATCCAGGCGGCATGAACATAAAAACGGGCGGGCCGCTGGTGTTATATTTCGATGTTACCGCCCGTGGGGCCGAGGACAAATCCAGCCTCGACTGGATGCGTAAACAGTTCCAGAAACTCAATATCCAACTCGTGGTTCGAAGTACGGACTACAACCGTTTTCAGGACAAGATTCGCAAGGGCAATGCTCAAATTTTCGAGTGGGGCTGGAATGCCGACTACCCTGATCCGGAAAACTTTTTATTCCTGCTACATGGCCCTCAACAGAAGGTCGGTAACGATGGTGAAAACGCGGCTAATTACTCTAACCCCGAATATAACCGTCTTTTCGATCAAATGAAGAATATGGAGAATGGCGCCAGGCGCCAACACATCATAGACAGGATGATAGACATTCTACGTCATGATGCGCCCTGGCTCTGGGGCTATCATCCCAAGGATTACGGGCTTTATCACTCCTGGTATGGCAATGTCAAACCAAACAGACTATCGCACAATAACGTCAAGTATTTTCGCATCAATGCTGAGGTGAGAGACGAGAAGCGGCGCGAATGGAACAAGCCGGTACTGTGGCCTATCGGTGGGGTCTTGATCATGCTGGCTATCAGCCTGCTCCCGGCCGCGATCGCTTATCGCCGCAAGGAACGAAACGCCGGTATAAGGCATGACGGGTCAAATGAAGAT
>JBDTHR010000152.1:0-11620 GCA_039936855.1 Nitrosospira sp.
TGCCCTCGAAGAAGCGTACCAGAGTCCAGGCCCGAGTCAGGCTCAACACCGGTTCCATTTCGCTTATCTCGCAATGTTCCAGATAGAGCTTGTAGCTTTTGATGATGGCTTTGATACCACGGCAATCGGCATGCGCGATCAGGTAGCGGTAAATATCGGCAAAAACGGAGGAATGAATATTGGGTTGCCAGGTCAAGAACCAGTCGGCCGAAAAAGGCAGCATCCCTTTAGGGGGGGAAACACCTTTCAATTCCTTGTAGAGCTTGATAAGACGCTCCCGGCTCAGGTTGGTTTCGCACTCCAGTAATTGCAGGCGGGCACCCAAGCCGATCATTTCGATCGAGGCCTGGATTTCTCTGGCTTCCGATACGACGCTTTTTTTACGCATGATGACGCTCCAATGTCCAGTAATTCGAGAATATCTTCGAGCAGGGTATTTTCCTGACATCCAGGAATTGACCCATGCTCAGGAAATTTCTTCTACCGGCTGACCAGCCAGCAGAATTGTGGAATGGGACTGGGCCATGGTTTTGCCTTTACTGTAGTTGGCCAGCATGCCAAAGATCAGGCTGTCATCGAAGCGTATACGGCACAGCATCATGTTGGAGTTGGAGAGTTTGAGTATCTGTCCAGGTGTCAAAACCTCCAGTACGTCAGCAATATCCTTGCTTATCCCCAGTCGGAAGATCGCCATATCCTTATCCGCGATGACCATCTGCTGGGCCAGCATCAGGTAGGTCAGGTTGAGCTCCTTGATTTCGGACGTCAGTTCGTAAGCTTTCATTTTTTCCTCCATCGTTGTAATGCCTGAATTGTGCGGCTTTACACGATGCAGAAAAACCCGAATCCATCCGATTTATGTGTAGGAAAATGCTGGGCATCCATGTAGGAAAATTTCCTACATGGATGCTTGAAAGGATTTCGATATTTCGGATCAATGAAACAGCGACGGTGTTGAAATCCTCGTGGGTGCTTTTTTTAACGCCAGGTCTGAGTCAACGGACCTTATGCGCAAAACTTTAGTCGCTACACAGATATTTTTTTGCTGGCTAGGGGTTAGTGACGAAAATCTCTATCCAGCGCATTGTAAAACGATTTGATCTGTTCCTTTATACTTCTCGCTCCACTTTGATCTTCGTTGGCCAAATCATCCACCAGAGCTTCAATATCGGTACGTTTTGCCTTGAACTCGGCCACGACTGCGGAAATATCTGCCGGTTTGTAAAAATTGTTATCGAAACCGGGCAATTCCGCAGGAGAATTGTCCAATTTCACCCATGCGGCCAAATCATAGTCGTAAGGAAAGACAATCCACTTATGATCGGCTTCGACAACTTTCATATTCCATAAACTACTGGAGTCGTCGGAATCATCTGGGGAAATGCGCAAATGCCAATCGTAATTTCCGATTAGCGCCTGGAACAACATGATACGAATGATGGCTTCACGATCAATGGGGTCGATCACCGAGCCGGCAGCGCGCGCATCTTTTGTGGCATTGACGATGCTTGTGAAAATGTATGGCTTGTCCGGATCTTTAAAGCGGGCATCGGCAGACCGGATCTCTCTCCCATCCGCATACTTAACAAAGGTTTTGATGTTTTCCAGAAAAAAAGCGGGCATCGGGCGGTTCACGGCAAATCCACTGGGCTGTGGCTCAATCGGTCCCCTGCCGGTGTTGCGGTCGATATAGCTGAAGGTCGTCGCTGAAGCTTGAAAACCTGGAATGGAAAGGAGTTCCTGTACTTTATATACCAAGGCTTCCCGATGCGGAGATTGCCCTCCCCAAACGCGGTGGAATCGTACCGAAGAACCGGGTTTGCCGCCACAGTGAGTGCCTATTCCGATAGATTTCAGACCATCGAACAGCGTTCCTTTCGAGACTCTTTCGTCTGTGGCCTGATCTTTTTCAAAATTCAGGGTCATTTTCGGGAAAGGACATTGTGATTCAGACTGGCTGGTGTTCCCTCGCAACTGCACGAGTACCGGAAGATCATGCTTGCCGGCCCTGTCTTCCCAAATGAGACGTCCCGGCGTTTCAAACTCTTTTATTTCCTCTGGCACCTCTGCGTTGGCGGGTGCGCGGTGCTTCCATAAATCAACAAAGTCTGTTTCCAGATTAAAGACAATTTTTTCCTTGATCGAAAAAATGGGGGCCTTGCTATGGCCGATAGCTGAATTCTCAACTGTGTCGGCCTGTGCCGGATAAGAAGACCAGGCGACTAAAGCGGCAAACACAATCCAGTTGACGAGATATCTTTTCATGCAACCCCCTCAGGAACGTGAGTCATGAACGGTAAAGAACGAGGTATTGCGGGCTTGCCGACAACTACAAGGTCAACTGATGATTCATACAGGGCGGTTGCTCGGTCACCCTGGTTGAAGCGCTGCCGTTACCGCGGCAGGCAAGCTGTAGAAGCGATAAGCCTGATAAAAGAAATATAGACGAGAATTACGAGAGGTGCTTCAACTGGAAAAATCCCGGCGAGAATTGCAACGATTCTTTTCCATTTTTTGTCCGGGACATGGTCCTGGCAGTTCGCTGCCCGGTATGAATCTACTGGGCAGTAAGGGTAAATAGCAAATATTTTTACCTACACGAAAAAAAAGCTAATGAGAGATAAAGCCGCGTGGTATCGCCGGTTGCACTAACGGCATCTGCGGCTCAATCTCGAATAAACGTACACAAGAAATATGATCTCCATGGCCTTGTATATGCCAATTGCTTGATGTTTATCGCAAAGACTGGCTGCTCCTTACTGGGAAATTCGGAAGAATGCGATAAAAGAGGCGATATTAATGACGGTTTCGAGGCGGTAATGAATGCTCTTCAACAATTCCTCTGCGATAAAAGCAGCCGATATACCCGCCTATTCCCACGTCATAAGTATGGCTTATGAGAGGTAATGCACGGATTTCACAGATATAATAAAAAAAATTAAAAATGATGACGCGTTGATCGACCTTCAGAAGGAGGGCGAACCATGGAGAAATTATTATTATTTTGCTATAACTCTGCTCTTTTATACTGGACCGGTTGGGTAGCATACGGACTGGCAACCAATCTGGGATTTTAAAAAAACAGCACAAGCAGGGCAATGAAGGCCTGAGGAAGTCGGTTTCGGGACCAGCAATCAGAGATGTGCGATAAGTTTATCTGTAGCAAAGTTTAATATAGGTGTTTTCCGATTTCCTGCGTTAATTCATGGGGTCTTGCTGAGCCCAACGTTGATGACGGTAGCTTGTGTGGCCGCCGATATAAGGGGATTGGCCAAGTTCGGGGTGTATCATCTTCCTCAGAAACAACCTCTGCGCGCGTGAGGAAGACTCCGGTTCGATAATTGTAGAGAAACACCCCCCTGCCCTTGCTGTCAAGGATCCTGCCGACCAGGGGTCATCTCAGAGAACGAAAAATAAAGCACGTCAAGACCCGACGTCGGGCCAAGGCGTGCCGTGCTCACAGGAATCGGAACGCCAATCCCGCAATGATGGTCGGCGGTAAAGCAGCCAACAGTAACCCCAGCGGGTGCACTGCCCTATGGTTGAAGTGACCGCGCAAGATGGCGATGCCGGCGGGATTCGGTGCATTGGCGATGATGGTCAGACCCCCGCCTGTCACGGCTCCGGCGACCAGGGCATACTTGAAGCTATCAGACAACCCTTCGACAAGCGAGCCGAGATAGGTTAACGCCGCATTGTCCGTAAACGCCGTCAAGATCGCTGCTCCGAAGAATACCTGATCGCTACTCATGCTCATCAGAAGGGGTTGCAGCCACCACTGCTGCTGACCGCCTAATACCACCAGTCCGGCCAGAAAAAAAGCGACCAGCAATCCCTGACGCAGGATCAGGCGGTCTTGATGGCGTTGATAGGCATGAGCAACCCCAAGAAAAAAGAGGAACAGACCCATAAACATCGCCGGGTGATGGGCAAACACCACGACGCCCGCAAGAAAAGCCAGGTGAACCAGTACCAGGGAGAGTGGCACCGGGTCACCACCGCTCATGTCTGCTGGTGATAGTTGCCCCAATTCCCTGCGGAACAGCAGCGTTGCGCCCAAAGCGTTCACAACCACTGCAATGGCTGCCTTCCACCCGAACGCCGACATCATGAATGCGATATCCCAGTTCCATTTGCCGGCAACCATCAGCACAGGGGGTGCGGCAAACGGCGTCAACGTGCCGCCGATAGAGATATTCACAAACAGCACGCCCAGCGTGGCGTACTTCAGTCGCGATGTAATACCACTCCCAAAGAAACTGTTAGCCAGGATCAGCGCGGCTAGCGTCATGGCCGCAGGTTCGGTGATGAACGATCCCAGCAAAGGCACCAGCGACAGCACGGTGAAATAGAACCCCATGCTGCCAGGCAAAGGAACGATCCGAGTGATCAGGCGCACACCGGTCATCGCAGTTTGCAAGATTGGACGGGTGCCCGCGATCACCATGATAGCGAAGACAAACATTGGCTCGGTGAAATTTCGTGAGTCGATGTAGTCTGTCGCCACTTCTGCGCCATCGATGGCAAACATTGCCACGACCAGGACAAGGGCCCAAAAGCCAAACACCACCTCCACTTCGCCCAGCAAGTGCCACACCCCGGCATGGGTCGGTCGGGTATGGGCCAGGCGTTCGAAGAACTTTGTGGCAAAGGTGTGGAGGATGGCGACGGCAAAAAGCACCGCGCCGATCAGTTCGATGGTGGGCGGTGCCACACGTTCTCCTTGCGGTGTCAGATTGAGGCATGCCCTAACGCAACGTCAGGGAAGAGACTGCAATCGCGTCAGATTGGAGGGGAATATTAAATTTATTGGCACAATCAGTCAACAGCAATAGATTTTTCAACCTGCCGGGTGGCGGAACAGGGGCCGCGCTGCAGAGCTGGATCATATAAGATTTCATGACCTGCAGTACACATACGCTAACGGGTTCCTGCGATCAGGTGGAAATCCGGTAGTCTTGCGCGATTTATCAGGACACTCTACCATTGCGACTACGGCCGATCTGTACTCTCATCTTGAGACGAGACATCCCAAGCAAGGCGTTGCGGGAATGCGCATGAAACTGTGCAAGGATAAATAGTATTATGCTTTTGTCGTTGAGTTTCATTGCCCGGTTTTTGTATCAACTTTGCTGTTAAAACAGGGGCAAGCTGACGCAACGCGACATAAATAAGTGATTGAATTGATTGCCCGGATGGTGAAATTGGTAGACACAAGGGACTTAAAATCCCTCGGGCTTAATCGCCCATGCCGGTTCGATTCCGGCTCCGGGCACCAAAACTTTTCGTCTGGAATACGCCGATAATATATCGTAAGTATTAAACGATCTCTTTCAGATGACGGATGCCACCGCTTATTTAACGGTTTGCAGGAATCCAGTAATCCCTCGATCGGTCGAACCGGCATCACGCCACCCCGGGAGGATCCAATGTCGTAGACAAGCTTGGAGTCAGGCTGGATTTACAAAAACAAGGGGCACCAAAGCCCCTTGTGCGCATCTGCTTCAGTGCGAGCCTGGATCAGGCACGACGACGGCGTGCCACTGTGCCTATTATGGCAAGACCGGCAAGCAGCATCGCATAGGTCTCGGGTTCCGGTACGGGTGCAAGGAAACCGCGTATCTCGCCCATCGGAAACGTGGTGCTATGGATATTTGAGTAGGCGCCGCCAGTATTCAACCCTGTCAGTAACGCGCTGAACGCGCCATCAACGTTATTGCCATTGGCCGCGATGAAAGCAGGGTTATAATTCGATGCATCCTTCATATCAAAGGTATGGTCATAGACGCCTGCCCTTACGCCAGACGGAAAATCCGGTAATGTGGGGATTGCGGTTGCCACACCCGCGTTGCCGCTGTGGGGCGCAGTTGTGCAGCAATGGATATGTGAAACTGTCGTGTCTGCCATGAGCCCGCTAAAACTTTCATGAATGTGCATTGTGCGTAGATCGGAGTCTATGCCGACCATTATCATGCCGGTACCTGGAGAAGCATTGAATGGCGCCTCGCTGAAGCCATCAAGACTGGCTTGGTAAAATGTCTGATCAGCGGCAGCGGGAACGGCTATTACCGCCGTCAAAAACCCTAGTGAAAATAAGGCTTTGAGTTTCATGGTTGTTACCTCCTTTAAGACGATTAAGTTGTGAGGCGTTACGGATAAGGCAATAATAAGGATGGACGTGCAGGAAGAACGTGTATCGGGGTACAAGGAGCTAATGGAATTGTACATATTAACGCTCGTCGTTCAATAGACCATGTAGTGGCAATAAGCCGCTCGGCATGAGTTGATGCAACGAGATTAGTGGGCTATTTAAACGATGTTTAAGATTTGTAGGCTTTCTACATTTTCATTGGAATAATAATCTTCGGCCCTGATCGCCCCGCCGGTACTACTGAACGACGAGGCTTTGTTAATTTAAATTAAAAGATGTTTTTCACTTTCGTCCCCTGCAGGTAATATCAAGGGCTTTGGAGCACTACGAAAAGACAGGATTTTTTCCATTTTGAGTAATCTGCGTCGACATGTTTAAGAATCTGACCATCAAATCGCGCTTGATCTTCATTCTTTCCTTCCTGCTGGTCTTTGTATTAGGAATTCAAGTAGTTGGCCTGTTTGGTATGAGCAGCGCGATAGGCGGCCTTAAAACTGTCCATGATGACAGGGCCATCCCTTTGAGCCAGGTGACACATATCGAGTCGCTTCTGCTGCACAATCGACTCGCCATCACGTCGGCTCTGGTCATGCCGACGCGCGAGGTCATCAAGACCAATACGGCAATGGTCGAGAAAAATATCGGGATAATTATCAGCACCTGGGACGCTTACATCGCGACAAACATGACCCCGAAGGAAAGCAAACTGGTCGATAAATTCGCTTTAGACCACAAGAAATATGTCTCCGAAGGCATCTTGCCGGCAGTGGCTGCTTTACGTGCAAATAAAATCGGCGAAGCGAACCGGATTCTGGTCGAAAAAATTCGCCCCCTCTATCCCTCCGTTGGCGAAACCATTGACGCACTTGTCTTGCTGCAAATTGATGAGACCAAAATAAAATATACGGAAGAACAGCAACGTTATGAGAACGTCCGTAATATCCTCATTGCGTCGATAGTCCTGGCCTTGGTATTAGCTGCGTTGTTCAGGCTCGTTTTCATCCACTCCATTTTCCGGCCGCTGGAAGATGTAGTAAGCATCGCGCGCAGTGTTGCCGCGGGCAATTTAAGACAGGAAATCCGAGTCCGGTCGAAAGATGAAATCGGCCAGCTCATGCAAGCGCTGAAGGAAATGCGTGACAGTCTGGTGGATACCATCGGACAGGTTCGCGACAGTGAAGCGCATACCCGCGCCTTATTGAATAACCTGATCGTTGGCGTTACATCGGTTGACGAACACGGCGCTATCAGAACCTTTAATCCCGCTGCCGAGAGAATTTTTGGTTACCCGGCGAGCGAGATTATGGGGCAGAATATCGGTCTGCTATTCCCGCAGTCGGATCAGGATCAGGGTCGGCACATCGATTATCTTGAAAATTACTTGAAAACAGACTCCAAGGCACTTGGTGTGACGACTGAGGTGGCAGGACTGCGCAAAAATGGCACAATATTTCCACTGGACATTGCTGTAGTCGAGATGCATGGCGGGGAGCGCCGCATGTTCGTGGTCATTTTGCGTGACATCAGCGAGCGGAAACTCGTGGAGGAGCAAAAAGCCAGCTTGATGGCCGATCTGGAAAGTGCCAATGAAGAACTGAAAAGCTTTGCCTATGTGGTCTCTCACGATTTGAAGGCACCCCTGCGGGCAATCGGCGCACTGGCGGATTGGCTTTCCACCGATTACGTGGATAAATTCGATGATGAAGGCAGGGAGCACATGCGCCTTCTTGTCAGCAGAGTGCATCGCATGGGAAACCTGATCGATGGCATTTTGCAATATTCCCGCGTAGGCCGGGTAAGAGAGACACCGGTCGCGGTGGACGTCGGTGAGGTAGTTGACGATGTGATCGAGCTCCTCGCTCCCCCGCCGAATATTAATATTACGGTGGAAAATCACTTACCCACAGTTGTCATAGAGCCAACCCGTATTCAGCAAATACTTCAAAACCTGATTTCAAATGCCATTAAATACATGGATAAGCCTCAGGGCGAGATTCGCATCACTTGCGTCGCTGAAGATGAGCAGTGGAAGTTTAGCGTCGTCGACAACGGCCCGGGTATCGAGTCACGCCATTTCGAGCGGATTTTTCAACTATTCCAGACGCTTGCACCCCGGGACCGCATAGAAAGCACGGGCGTCGGTTTGGCCCTGGTAAAAAAAATAGTGGATATGTATGGCGGGAACGTCTGGCTAGAGTCCACAATTGGCAAGGGCAGCACATTTTTCTTTACCTTACCCCAAACTTCATCGATTGATAACTTAACTAAAGGAACAGCAGCGTGAAAGTTACTAACAAGCCCATTCTCCTGGTGGAAGACGACCAAGTGGATACCATGACGGTTATAAGAGCGCTCAAGGAAATCCACGTAACGAATCGGCTCGTACATGTGGAGAATGGGGAGGATGCGTTAAGCTATCTTCGAGATCCGGAAAGCGAAAAACCATGCATCATCCTGCTTGACCTGAACATGCCGATCATGAATGGCATCGAGTTTCTGCACGTGGCGAAAAGTGATGAGCAATTAAGGCGTATTCCGGTAGTGGTATTGACTACATCGGAGGAACAACAGGATAAAGTGAACAGCTTCAACATGGGGGTGGCGGGCTATATGGCCAAACCGGTCGATTATCGACAATTCGTCGAAGTCATGCGTTCGATCGATGCCTACTGGACTATAAGCGAGATGCCATGACCAGAACTTCGGTGAAGCACTTTCGGATTTTCATCACCAGTTGATTTTCCTATGATTAAACCGCTGATTCGGGTACTCCTCGTCGAAGATGACGCCGTGGATCGCATGGCCTGTCGCCGTGCCCTCGCGCGAAATCCGGACTATGAGTTCGTGCTTTCCGAAGCCGAATCAGGCCGCGAGGGATTGCAACTCGCCCATGAGCAAAAGCCGGACTGCGTTTTGCTCGACTACCACCTGCCGGACCTGAATGGCTTGGAATTTCTGGCTGCCTTGACCGACGAGGAAGGCGACGTCGCCGTACCCGTCATGATGCTTACGGGCACGGACAATGCCACCATCGCGGTGGAGGCCATGAAACGCGGCGCCAGGGATTATCTTATCAAGGATATGGAGCACCAGTACCTGGAATTGCTGCCTGCCATCATCCAGCGCGTACTGAGCGAGCGCCGGATGAGGATGGGAAAGAAGCTGGCGGAAGACAAGTTGGCCCAGGCCGAGGCCAAATATCGTTCGCTGGTGGAGACGATTCCGGCAATCGTATATATTGCTACGCTGGACGGCACTAATCGCTTTCTTTACGTTAGCTCCCGGATTAAAACACTGGGATTTCCTTCGGACCAATGGTTGAACGATCCGGATATCCTTCTTGCCCAAACTTACGTGGAAGATCGTCGGCGTATGCTCGATGAGCGCGAAAATAGTCGCGCGACCGGCGCGCCCTTGCGCTGCGAATACCGTCTGCTTTCTCGAGATGGGTCAGTCTTATGGTTTCGCGACGAAGCGAATGTGGTTCGGGATGAGTCGGGGCGTTCGTTATTCCTCCAAGGTATCCTGGTCGATATTACAGAGAGCAAACTGGCGGAAGCTGAACTGCGACAGCATCGTTATCGTCTCGAGGAACTGGTGGCGAAGCGCACAGATGAATTGGCAAAGCTAAACGAAGAATTGCGCCGCGATATCGCAGAACGGAAGCTGATCGAAATGGAACTGACGAAGGCCAAGACTGCTGCGGAAAAAGCCAATCTCGCCAAATCGGACTTTCTCTCCAGCATGAGTCATGAGTTGCGATCACCGCTCAACGTCATGCTTGGCTTTACGCAGTTGATGGAATCCAGTTCGCCATCGCCAACGATCACCCAGATGACCATGCTCAAGGAGATCAATGCCGCGGGATGGTATTTGCTGGAACTGATCAATAAAATCCTCGATCTGGCCACGATTGAATCGGGCAAACTCTTGGTTTCCCAAGAACATATGTGTATGGGGGATGTCATGGTCGAATGCCATACCATGGTAGAACCGCAAGCGCAGGAGCGTAATATTCAACTGATATTTCCGTCGACAGAAATGCATTTCTTTGTAAGAGCGGATCGAACGCGGGTAAAGCAAGTGCTAATTAACCTTTTGTCCAATGCAATCAAATATAACCGAGACGGTGGAACAGTTGAAGTAAAATGCTATGCGACTGCACCGCACCGTATTCGTGTCAGCGTCACGGATACCGGTGCTGGATTGCCGCCCGAAAAGCTGACGCAGCTTTTCCAGCAGTTCAATCGACTTGGCCAGGAGGGCGGTTCGGTTGAGGGTACTGGCATAGGCCTCGTCGTGACCAAGCAATTGATCGAACTGATGGGGGGCGAAATCGGCGTGGAAAGTACCGTCGATGAAGGCAGCGTATTCTGGTTCGAACTGACTGCAGACGACGTGCCTGAAAATTTGCAGGGAACGTTGTAAAACGAGACGGTCCAGGCTTGAACAACGCATGCGGTCCGTAAGATCCCCATGACTGTCTGTAACGCAACCGCGTCGGACATTTGTTTTTATGCCTCTGTATGGTTTTCAGCAGAAGCCACGAAGTGTGGTACAACCCATCATTTGGCTATTCTCACGCTCTACCAAAGTAACATCGCTGATATTTGGTTGTGGTTAATGCGTCGTGTTGCGTCGTTTTGATGGGTTACGCTACGCTACATCCATCCTACCCAAGCTACATACGCTCAAACTGAGAATGGTGCATAGGCACGTTTGTTTTTTATCCCCTGTCCCGTCTCTGACCCAGACACCACATCTTGCCTATCGGCAATGTCAGCGGCAGTGCCGGTACCGCTTGATCTGACTTCATATTTTTTAGTGTCGTTCTCTCAAACCTCCAAGGACGACTAATACCGTGAACGGGATATTTGTCGGGATTTCCGGTTGGCGCTACCCGCCATGGCGAGGGGTTTTTTATCCTTCTGGCCTTGCGCAGGATAGAGAGCTCGAATACGCTTCCAGGGCGCTGCCGACTATAGAGATAAACGGAACGTTTTACTCGCTACAGAAACCCGAGAGCTTCCAGCATTGGTATGAGGCTACCCCTCCGGGTTTCATTTTCAGCGTCAAGGGACCACGCTACATTACTCATGTACGACGCCTCCGCGATATTGATGGCCCGCTCGCCAATTTTTTTGCGTCGGGATTATTCAACCTTCGGGAAAAGCTTGGGCCTATCCTGTGGCAGTTCCCGCCAAGCTTTCGCTATGATCGCGAAAGAATGAAACTTTTTTTTGAGCTTTTGCCGCGCGATACCCAACAGGCGCTGAGCCTTGCCCGCCGTCGTGAACACCGCATGACAGGTCGCGCGCGGCTGGCTGTCGATGCCACCCGCACCGTTCGGCACGCTATCGAGATTCGGCACGAAAGTTTCATCGACGAATCCTTTATCCAAATGCTGCGCGAGCACAACATTGCGTTCGTCGTTGCCGACACTGCCGGAAAATGGCCCTACCGGGAAGA
>JBDTHR010000153.1:0-6423 GCA_039936855.1 Nitrosospira sp.
TTGGGTTTAAGGCCAAGCGCTTCAACCGCACTCGCGTCGTCGGTCATGGTCATGCCGCCTTTCCCGCTCAAGGCTTCCACGAGCAGGCCGTGACGAAACATCTGTGGCGTTTGGGCCTGCCATAAATTCTCTCTCGATTCGGTACGCTCTACACGGCCGTTTCCATCGCTGCGCTTCAGCGTGTCCGCTACCGGAACCGCAAGTAGCCCACCTACCTCATCATCAGCCAGTTCATCCATCAACTTATCAAGTTGCGTGCCACTTAAACAAGGTCGCGCTGCATCGTGCACTAACACCCAGTCGTCATTCTTTATGGCGGAGGCCTTCCCTGCCGCTTTCAAACCATTCAGTACAGTTTCCGCGCGGGTCGTGCCGCCACACTCGATCACGACCAATTTATTAGAAAACTCAGACCAGTCATGCCGCATCCATTCTCTATCGGCAGGTGCAAGGATCACGAACACGGAAGTGATTCGCGAAGACCCGCACAACGTCTTTAATGTTTGATAAATCATTGACCTGCCTGCCAACTGCAAATACTGTTTGGGAAGCTCATCACCCATGCGTGAACCGGAACCTCCTGCGGGAATTAGCGCAAAATAATTTGTCATTCTTGTGGTGAAAGCAGCTCAGGCTGATCTAGTGGAGTGTGATGGAATATAAAAGGGGGTCAAGCATTGAACGCCGAAGATTGATGCCGATTGATCAAATGCCGGGGAGCCAGATCCCATGAAACAGGCTGCAAGTAGCACTCATCCTAAAACATGGCTCGACGTGATTCGAGGTCTGGTGAAAAAACCACAGGGTATGTCCGCTGATGCATCGAATGTTCTGCCGAGAAAAAAACCATTAAAAGGACAAAGCGACCCTAAGCTTGACCATGATTCATGGTCAACTCTTTTCGGCCTGGACGACGGCATCAACAAACTTTCATTCGTACTTTGACAATAAAATCGGCCGAATTTCTCAGAGAATATCACACTGGATAGTGCGCGTTTTCGCAAAAATAATGCGTTTGTCCTATTATTACAACCGTATCGCAAAGTTAATATAAATCGATAGTCATGTGTATTCATGAACCGGTTGATCCCGACGCCAGCGGTACACGCTTACAGCTATCCAGGAACTTTAATCGACGCAACATGCGCAATATTTCCGCGGGTTGGCAACTTACAGGTTACAAAACCTCAGCTCAAACTCCACATCTTCTTCATATATTCTGGTTTTTTGCCTCGAACCCGAGATGACGAAACGGATGTTAAGCGCATATTTATTAGCGCTGATTTCGGGTACGCACGGCAGACTCTCGTTTAACTTCAGGCACAGCATATGCGCCACCCGCGCGGACCCCATTTGCTGATATACGCCCCGGTGTGCGGTGTGCCGGATTGTCTTGCCGCTGTTTCGCAACAGGTGCAATACGATGCTGAAACCATTTTCCAACGGCAACATCGGTGCAAGCCATTCGTTGAGATCGCTCCGCCGCACCGCAGGATCCTGATGAAGCCAATAGTGATATGAGGGCAGGTCGAATTCGCATGCGCCTCCCGGTATCGCAACCCGTTGCTTGATGCTCATCAGCCACTCATTGTCTCGCATGTGTTCGCCGATTTTCCCCGATATGCCCAGCATGCTTTGGGAGGCGGCCTGTATATTGGTCAACACTTGATTCAACGCGCCTTCTGAAATGTCCGGTCTTCTGCGCAGCACCTCCAACACGTGCTTCTGCCGCTCCAGTTCCTGCAGCAAATCCGATTTCATATCGGCGCGACTCGTTACATCCAGTATTTCAAACAGGGTAACAAGCGCGGAGTGGTGTTGAAAAGCGTCCTTTTTTGCGGAAAAGAAAGCCACTTTGTCAAACAGGTCCTCGAGCCGCAGCAAGGTGCGGATGCGCTCGTTAAGGGGTTGCTCGTAACAAATCACGACGACGGTCTGAGAGGGAAAATGGAACGGACAAGATACGTAATATTGTGTTGCATAAAAGAATTCTAAATCAAATAGCGTGTAATAAACGTGAAATACCGGTAGAACTCAACTTTTATTTGCCAAAATGAGGTATTTCCAGTGTAACGCGTTTACCTGTCGCTCCAGATGCGCCATATCCGCATCGTTGATGATAACTTCATCCGCTTGCCGTAATCTTTCCTTACGTGAAAGCTGCGCGGACATGATGGCGCGTACTGTACGCTCGTCGAGTCCGGTTCGAGTAGTCGCACGGACAACCTGATCACGCTCACTGCAATCCACCACCAGGATGCGTTGGATCAATTCGTGGTATGCGCGGGTTTCGAGCAACAGTGGGACCACTATCATTCCATATAGGGCACAGCAATGTGCAAATCGGCGAACCACCTCGACGCGTATGAGTGGATGGAGAATGGCCTCAAGTGTGTGGCGTGCGTTGCTGTCCGAGAAAACCAGGGTGCGCATTTCTTCTCGTTTGAGTGCGCCGTCCGCAGTGATGAATTTTCCTGTAAAGGCTTGCCGAATATCAGCAATCGCCGCACCTTGCGCCTGAGTAAGCTCATGCGCAATCGCATCGGTGTCCACTACATCCACACCCAGAGCGGCAAAGATTTTCGCAGCGCTGGTTTTACCGCTGCCGATGCCGCCAGTTAAACCGATGATCAAGGGCATGGGCTAAAACAACTCCAGATAGATACGACAAAAAAATGGGGGAGTTTTACACCAGGGAAAGAAATAACATCCATACGACAGAATGCTACCCTGTCGAGGGATCTAATGCTTCCGCCTCCATGGGCGCTAAAGTGAGGAATATCCGCACTACTTTGACTACACGATCCTGAGTCTGGATGATTTCCATCGGATAACCAGCGATTTTAAGGCTGGTACCTGCCTCGGGAATATCCTGGAAGTGTTCCAGGATGAGGCCATTGAGTGTTTTCGGCCCTCCCAGCGGCAGCGTGAGCCCAAGCTTGCGGTTCAGGTCACGCAACAGGCTACTTCCTTCCACTATTACACTGCCATCTTCCTGTTTCAGGAATGCACCTACTTGCGACGGCGAGTGCGTAGTAAATTCGCCAATGATTTCTTCAATGATGTCTTCCAATGTTACCAACCCCATCCATTCGCCGTACTCGTCCACGATGAGGCCGACCCGTTCCCGGTTTTCCTGGAATAGTTGCAGTTGCGAAAACAAGGGTGTGCCGGATGGGATGAAGTAGGGCTCACGCATGATTTTTTCAAGTGTTTCGGCCGAGATTTCGTCACTTCTCATCTGATTCAGCACCTTGCGCACGTGAATGATACCCGTGACGTTGTCCAGCGTGCCCCTGTATACCGGCAAACGGGCGTGATAGCAGGTGAGTAACTGATCGTGAATGGTCTCATCGTCCGCGTCGAGGTCTATTGCCTCTATCTGGCCGCGAGGCACCATGACATCGTCAACGGTTACGGTTTCAAGGTCGAACAGGTTAAGTAACACGCTCTGATGCTTTTTCCGGATGAAGTGTCCCGCTTCCAGCACCAACGTTTTGAGCTCTTCCAGGCTGAGTTGCTGTGTCGCGTTATCAGACTTGGGTTTTATGCGCAGGATAGTCAGCAGCGTCTGCACGAACAGATTGACGAACCAGACCACAGGATAAAATAGCTTCAGTAACGGCGTCAGCACGTAGCTCGAAGCTAGCGCGATACGCTCCGGGTGAGCCGCTGCGATGACCTTGGGGGTAATTTCGCTGAATACCAGGATGGCAAAAGTGACGCCTACCGTTCCCAGAAGCAGGGCCAGATCGCTGTGACCAAAAGAAGCGGAAACAATCACGGCCACCACAGTCGCGGCAGCGGCATTCAGCAGATTGTTGCCAAGCAGGATTACCCCCAACAACCTGTCGGTATTCAACAACAACTGGGTGGTGAGGCGCGCGCCCCGATGTCCCTGTTTCGCAAGATGCTTCAACCGGTAACGATTGATCGCCATCATGCTTGTTTCGGAAAGGGAAAAAAATGCAGATAAAATCAATAGAACAGCCAGTGCTATGAGTAGCACATACAACGGCATATCTTCCAAGAGAAACGCCTTTATGCAAGTTGATAAAATTCAGCTGCGGAATAAAGCAGCCAGCCACAACTCCCGGCGGCTTTTGACGATTTTCAAATCGGCACGTTTACCGCCACCGGCACATGCTTTTTGCATATATGTACCTTTAGCGCCGCAATATCACTTCAAGGACAAATTTGCTGCCGAGATAGGCCAACAGCAGAATGATAAATCCCGCCAGCGTCCATCGAATTGCAATGCGCCCGCGCCAGCCATAAAACTGCCTGCCCGCCAGCAGGGCCGCGAACACACCCCAGGAAATGAAACCGAACAGATTTTTGTGAGTGAATTTGACCGGCTGGCCGAATATCTCCTCCGAAAACACGATACCACTGATGAGCGTCAGCGTGAGCAGAATGAATCCCACCCAGATGACGCGGAACAACAACGTTTCCATCGTAAGGAGCGGGGGTAGATTCGTCAGCACCGAAGGCATTGTCGGTTGGTGCAGGCGACGTTCCACCACTGCCATCAACAGCGCATGGAGCGCGGCAATGGTAAGAAGGCTGTATGCCAGCATCGCAATGGCAATGTGCGCCTTGAATGCGGGCAGTTCGGTATTGGCCAATGGCCGCAAGGAAGGAAAAACCAGCGGGAGCAGTACCGCCACCGCAGCTACCGGCGCGATCAGCGTTTGCAATCCTTCGAGGCGGTTGAAAAAACCGGATACCCAGTAGATCATGGCGGTAAGCCAAACGATGGCGGAAACTGCGCTGCCCACCCCGAAGCTCAACCCGATGCCTGCAAACACGGATTCATAAAGCGTATAGCCGTGCAGGGCCAGCGGTGCGAGAATGGCATAACGCTCCCATCCCGGCGCTATAATATCGTCGCCTCCGGATTTTGCGGGCGCATTCCACCTGGTGCGCCAGAAGTGCCAACCGATCAGTCCATACAGCAGGGAGGCGACGAGATAGGCTAGAATACCTGACATTTATATAGCGGATTAAATTAGGACTGCCAGTTAGTCTACACCAAATTTTCTTGAGAGGCATTTTGCATGTTCGACAATCTTACCAACCGGCTTTCCGGAGTCATCAAGACCCTGCGGGGCGAAGCGCGACTAACCGAAACCAATATACAGGAAGCGCTGCGTGAAGTGCGCATGGCATTGCTGGAAGCCGACGTAGCCTTGCCGGTAATCAAGGAATTCATTGCGCGCATCAAGGAAAAGGCGGTCGGCAAGGAGGTAGTAGGCAGTCTTTCCCCGGGGCAAGCGCTAGTAGGGGTAGTGCACCAGGAATTGATCGCCCTCCTGGGAGGAGAAACTGCCGATATCAATTTAACCACCGTGCCACCGGCGGTCATCCTCATGGCTGGACTGCAAGGCGCCGGCAAAACCACCAGTAGCGGCAAACTGGCAAAGTGGTTGATGGAGCAAAAAAAGAAAAAGGTATTGCTTGTTTCCTGCGACACGTATCGCCCTGCTGCCATTCATCAATTGGAGCTGCTGGCCCGGCAGACCGGGGCGGCATTCTTCCCGGTTCAAGCGGGACAACAACCAAAAGAAATCGCCGCTGCCGCGCTGAATTTTGCCCGCAGACACTTCCACGACGTGATGATTGTGGATACCGCTGGGCGGCTAGCTATCGACGAAGCGATGATGGAAGAAATTCGCGGATTGGAAACACTGCTGAATCCCATCGAAACGTTGTTCGTAGTGGATGCGATGCAGGGCCAGGACGCGGTCAACACCGCCAAAGCATTTGCAGAAGCATTACCGCTGACCGGCGTGATCCTTACGAAACTCGATGGCGATGCACGCGGAGGCGCGGCGCTGTCGGTGCTTCACGTTACTGGAAAGCCGATAAAATTTGCCGGCGTAGGGGAAAAATTAACCGGGTTGGAGGCATTCCACCCTGATCGCATGGCATCTCGCATTCTCGGCATGGGCGATGTATTGGGATTGATCGAGGAAGCCCAGCGCGGCGTAGATCAGCACGAGGCCGAAAAACTCGCTAAAAAAATGAAATCGGGCAAAAGCTTCGATCTGAACGACTTCAAGATGCAATTTCAACAAATGAGAAATATGGGTGGCATGGGCGCCGTTATGGACAAACTGCCCGCGCAATTGAGCCAGGCTGCCCAAAACGTAAAAATCGACGATAAAGTCATGGGACGCACCGAAGGCATCATTAATGCCATGACACCCCAGGAACGGGTCAAACCTGAAATTTTAAAAGCATCACGCAAACGCCGAATCGCAACGGGGGCAGGCGTTACCGTACAGGAAGTGAACCGCTTGCTGTCTCAATTCGAGCAAGCACAGAAGATGATGAAAATGATGAGCAAAGGCGGGATGACAAAAATGCTTAGAAGCATGAAGGGAATGCTTCCGGGCATGCGTTAAAGGCAAGTCAACT
>JBDTHR010000154.1:0-5500 GCA_039936855.1 Nitrosospira sp.
ACAAAACCACGATAGCCAATGGAACGTACAGGAAGGCGTAAACCATGCCTGCCGCGGACCAGAGCCAGATATTGGTACGGCTCATGCTATGCCGCGCGTTGCCCGGTGGCCGAGCGTGCGAACCAGGCAGCCAACCCGGCGACGGACAGTACTGCCAGCGTCAGCATGATCGACAGCGCTGCACCAAAAGGCCAGTCGCGGGTGCCAAGGAATTGATCCTTGATCAGATTGCCGATGAGAATGTCGCCCGTGCCGCCGAGTATGTCCGGCACCGCGAACATGCCGAGTACCGGGATGAATACGAGTGCCGAGCCGGAAAAAACGCCGGGCAGGGATAGCGGCCAAGTGACACGCCAGAAGCGCTGCCAGCCGTTCGCGCCCAGATCCTGTGCCGCATCCAGAAGCGAGGAATCATGCTTTTCCAGGTTGGTATAAAGAGGTAGCACCATAAACGGCAGGTGTACATATACCATACCGATCAATACGGCAAACGGTGAGAACAACATCGTCACGGGGGCAATTCCGAATGCGCCGAGAATAGCGTTGATGAAATGGCTGAGCCCCGATTCCGGCCCAAGAATAATCATCCAGGCATAAATGCGGATGAGGAAATTGCTGGCAAATGGCAATACCACCAGCAGCACCATCAGATTTCGGAAGCGTTTATCGCTGCGCGCGATCAGTGCTGCCAGCGGATAGGCCATTACGAGACAAATGAGGGTCGTCGCTGACGCAACACCAAAGGATTTGAGGAAAATTTTAGCGTATAGAATATCACTGAAAAAAAACTGATAAGCTTCGGCGGTAACGCCATATCCGCCGTGGTCTGTTCCCGCAGGCGCAGTGAGGGGTGCCAGGCCCCCGAACTCGCCCGGAAAACGGAACGAGGTGAGAATCATGATCAGGCTGGGGACGGCAAAGAATACGATCAGGAACAATAGCGGCGGTCCGCTTACCAGAAATCGGGCAGCGCGGGGCACATTGGCCTCTTCTTTATTCATTGAGAAAAATACCGGCGTTGTGATGCCAGGAGACGCTTACTGGATCCCCCACCTCGAAAAACTTCGCGCGCCCAGGCGCGGAATTTGGCAGCAAGGCCTCCATATAGGTGCCATTAGCGAGCTCAACGATATAAGTGGTAACGTCTCCAACATATAGAAGATCATGTACTTTACCGACGAAATGGTTTTTCAGTTGCGGTGCTTCCGAGGGGTGGGAAATCAATATCTGTTCGGGGCGAATCGCAATTGTACCTATATCGCCTGCTTTGATACCTTCCTTGCCGGCGGTGGTAACTTCTCCCATGTCGCCCACATCAAGTCGCAAATGGGTAGGCCCAGCTTCCACGACCTGTGCGCTCATCATGCTGATCTTGCCGATAAAATCCGCAACAAAGCGATTTCTGGGAAAACTATAGATTTTGGAAGGCGCGTCGATTTGTTCGACATTGCCGTGGTTCATCACCGCGATGCGATGTGACAGTGCGAGGGCCTCATTCTGGGCATGGGTAACAAAAACGAATGTGACCCCCACTTCTTTCTGAAGATTGATCAACTCCATCTGCATTTCCTCGCGCAATTTGGCATCGAGCGCGCCCAACGGCTCGTCCAGCAACAACAACCGGGGACGGTTGACTAGCCCTCTGGCAAACGCCACTCGTTGTTTCTGCCCACCTGATAATTCGTGGGGGAAACGGTTGCCAAAATTCGACAGCCGTACGCTGTCCAGGGCATCCGCTACTTTGGTTTTTATTTCAAGTGGTTTTTTACGGGCCATCTTGAGCGGAAACGCAATATTGTCGGCTACGGTTATATGTGGGAACAAAGCGTATGTTTGAAATACGGTATGGACCGGGCGTTTTTCCGGCGGTGTGCCGACCATATCTCTTCCATCCACCATGATTTTGCCGGAATCCGGAAGATCAAACCCCGCTATCATCCGCAGGAGCGTCGTTTTACCACAACCCGATGGCCCCAGCAGCGTAAAGAATTCACCCGCCTCTACACTGATGCTGACATTATCGACCGCCGTATAGCTGCCAAAGCGTCGTGTGACATTA
Organism: Nitrosospira sp.; assembly: GCA_039936855.1. Lineage (GTDB taxonomy): Bacteria > Pseudomonadota > Gammaproteobacteria > Burkholderiales > Nitrosomonadaceae > Nitrosospira. The sequence goes on from JBDTHR010000154.1 coordinate 2,060, forward strand.
CGGATTTCAAGTAGTGCCATTGTCGTGCCGATTAAAAGAAAAAAGACCGGAATTTTACCAAAATTTGTTCCGCCTGGCGGTTCCGAACGGCATGGATCGATATGCCTATAGCGCTGGACGGATACAGGTAGAGTAAGGCCGGTGGTGAATGCGGGAAATTTGCCTGGACAGGCAGTCCGCGCGTACACGTGGATACACGCGAACAAGAAGCTTGGAGACCTTGCAGCCTGTCCGACTTAAAGGGAATCGGCTGCAAAAGTGTCTGGTTGGCTTATATTTCGCCGCTTTTTCGGCCAATAGAAAAACTATTGGTCTTCAAAATCTTCAAAATATGCTCTCAATCATTCGCTTTTTTGCTGCGAATCTTCAAGTCCGACAAGCTTCCAGTGTTTCAGTGCCATAGCTGCCACAGCAGCAATGCCACCAGTATCGCGGTAAGTGCAGTGAAAAAACGACTTTGGCGCTTCTGTTCGGTGAGTATTTTAGTTATTTTTTTGTCTATCGCCTGAGCGCGATTTTCATTTAAAACCTGATGCAGCAAGCGTGGAAACTGCGGCATGATGACTGCCCAGCTCGATGCTTCCTTGGCCAACCGCCGAGTTAGCCCGCGCCAGCCAAGCTGTTCAGCCATCCAGTTTTCCAGGTAGGGCTTCGCGGTCGTCCACAGGTCGAGATCGGGGTCGAGGTCGCGCCCCAGCCCTTCGATATTCAATAGGGTTTTTTGCAGCATTACCAGTTGCGGCTGGATTTCAACATTGAATTGGCGTGAGGTCTGGAACAGCCGCAGCAACACCCGCCCAAAGGAAATTTCCTTCAGCGGCTTGTCAAAGATGGGTTCGCATACGGCACGAATCGCCGTTTCAAAATCATTAACACGGGTATCCTTCGGTGCCCATCCCGCCTCCACATGCGCTTCGGCCACACGCTTGTAGTCGCGCCGAAAAAATGCCAGGAAATTCTGCGCCAGATAATTCTTGTCTTCGTCGGTGAGCGTTCCCATTATGCCGAAATCGACTGCGATGTAACGTCCGTCCTGACCAACAAAAATATTGCCCGGATGCATATCGGCATGGAAATAACCGTCCCGAAATACCTGGGTAAAAAATATTTCCACGCCGACTCTGGCAAGTTTCGGAATATCGATTCCCTGCTCGCGTAGTTTCGTCACCTGGCTGATGGGTGTGCCATTTACGCGCTGCATCACCATAACCCCGGAATAGCAATAATCCCAGTAAACTTCGGGCACCAACAACAATGAAGAATTCAGAAAATTACGTCGCAACTGACTGCAGTTCGATGCCTCCCGCATGAGATCCAATTCGTCATCCAGGTGCCGGGCAAACTCGTTCACCACCTCGCGCGGCTTAAGCCGCTTGCCGTCGGGCCACAGTATTTCGACCAGCAAAGCGCCGGACTCCATCAATGCCACGTCATGTGCGATGATGGGAGCGATGCCCGGTCGCAGCACCTTGACCGCGACTTCAGTTCCGTCATGCAGCACCGCGAGATGAACCTGTGCGATGGATGCACTGGCTACCGGCTCTGCGTCAAAGACCAGAAAGACTTCAGTGACCGGTTTCCCATAGATCTGCTCCAGCGTTTTGATGGCAAGACTGGAGGGAAACGGCGGGACCTGATCTTGCAGCTTGGCCAGTTCATCGGCGATATCCTGCGGCAGAAGATCCCGGCGAGTCGAAAGCATCTGGCCGAACTTGACGAATATAGGACCCAGGGCTTCCAGCGCGAGACGCAGGCGCTCACCTCGCGCCCTATCCAGCCGTCGCCAGAAGGTTGCCGCCTTGACAACAGGCCGGAGAAAACGCAGCCGCTCGTGGCCCAGAAAAAATTCATCCAGACCAAATCGAAATGCTACCGAGAGTATTTTGAGAAGGCGAAAGAAACGCATTTATTCCAGGGAATGGTGGTACGTCTGTAATCTTCTCAATTATTTTTTGTCGTAAAGTCGGCTTCTTGGCGATCCAGCGCATCCAGGCGCATTTCCAGACTTGCGGCATGGCTCCGTAATGTGTCTATTTCATGAACGAGCTCGTGCATAGCCATTGGTTTTGCAAGCAATGGCTGCTCTTCTGTCAGATATTCCGCCAGCGTCTGACATAAGTTACGTGCGGTTTCAGCTTTCCAGTGCATCAGACCTTCGCCAGCCTTTACCACACGATGCGCGAGGATATCTCCCATTACACCGCTTAAATCCTGTTCAATATCCCAATGCAGGTTTTTTCCGATAAGGAGAATTTCTTCCGCCAACGCTCTATCACCCGAAATTTTGACTTCGCGATATGCTTCTTCGTCATGAGCAAGCAAGCGCGGCAATAAACCTGGAATAAGCGTCAAGGTGGCGTCATCGAGCGTGCCCTTTGCTGCCATCGAAACCTCGCCGCTGGCCTGGATGGTCAGGGCGAGGTCGGGGAAGGGAGAGAGGCTGAAACGTGCCGTCTGGCCCGCATGAAGCTGCAACCTCTTGCGCGCCCAGTCCTCCTCACGCAACAAGTGGTTAAGCGGAGCTATCGCAATGGATGCCAGCATTGCAGCCGGATCTATGGGACTTGCTGAATACCTGCCAACAGCCAGACAGATTCAGGGTCCTTGATATTCTTCTGCACGTGCCAGATTTCATTGAACGCTTCCGGTTGATTGGAAGATTCCTGCAACTGCCCGTTGAACTGGACGCTGGCAATGGCCGTGTCATTTTCGGTAACCACCTCAAGCAGTTCCGCATTGATACCCATCACCTCGGTTCTTTGAGGTTCATCGCCACGTTCGGAGATCTGCATGCTGATCTCCGCAAACATTTCCGGCGTCGTGTATTCCCGGATGTCGCCCAGGTCCCGAGCATCATTGGCCGCTTGCAAGCGAATGAATGACGTTTTCGCATTGCGCAAGAATGGCTCGACCTGGAAGTCCGCAGGAATATTTGCGATTTTGCTGGTGACAGCTTGCGCCTGGGCTGGTGCTGCCTTACTTTCCCCCGGTGCCGTCGTGTGTTCTGTTGCCGCCGCGGTCCCGCTACTGCCGGGGCCTGCTCCCAGACCCGAATACTGCATCGGTCGTGCTGAATGTTCCTGCCGTGGCTTGCGCAGCATGCGCACGACGAAGAAAACCGCAGCCATCAGTGCAGCCAGCATCAACACATCCATCATATTGATGCCTTCAAATGCGCCACCCATGAATAATGCTGCCAGCAATCCTCCCGCAGCCAATCCAGCCAGCGGGCCCATCCATCTATTACCCGCTGCGGCAGGGGCCGACGCTGCAGGGGCGGCTTGTGCCGATTTGGGAGGAGTTTGCGGACTGACAGCTTGACGTTGCTTGCCGATGCTCTTGCCGCCGCCAAAGCGCCTCGCTTCGGCATCAAAGGCGGCCAATCCGAAGCTTAAAATGGCCAGAGTCAGCAGGGTCAATATTTTCTTCATGATGGTCTCC
>JBDTHR010000155.1:0-4065 GCA_039936855.1 Nitrosospira sp.
GTTTCGTGGCAGCACAACCATCCTTTCATGATATTGGAGCGCGAAAGCTGGCACTACCCTTTTTCGCGTCCTTCAGTTCGCGATGCCCCGGTCACGCTTTGCGGCGAGCTATGCACGCCGAAGGACACCCTTGCACGCGATGTCCATGTCAAACAGCTTCGAGCCGGGGATTGTGTCGCCTTCCTGCTGGCCGGCGCCTATGGCTGGCACATCTCCCATCACGATTTTTTAAGCCACCCTCATCCCAAACGTGTGTTTCTGGACAATTGTTAAAAAGGATTCACGATGCTCTGTTCGCTCCCTATTCATTTTGTACAGGTCAAGCGGGTTCGCCCGAATGAGTGCCACTATTCCAATCACGCGGTGACCCTGGCGGATACCATTTTGCGCGAACAGCTCTGGCGCATCCCCATCGCCGTGGAACGTACCAGCCTGGCTGTCATGGATGGTCACCATCGCCTGGAGGCCGCGCGTCGGCTCAGGCTGAAGTATATTCCCTGCCTGCTGCTCGACTACGATTGCGTAAAAGTCGATGCAACGCGCCAGGGCTACCTGGTCAATCCACATGAAATCGTACGCCGCGCCAGGACCGGCGAGTTATACCCACCGAAAACCACCCATCACCGGTTTTCATCGCCGTTTCCCATTTGCAATATTTCGGTGCCGTTGCTGCAGGATCCGGCTGTCATATCTTCCTTGCCTGCATCCACGCGCTTCATGTCGCGATATGAAACCAGTATGGCAATGGCGGCTGATGAGCAACATCCGACCATGAATAAGGACTTAACGTGAGGCGTAAATCCTGGTTCATGGAGAAAGACATTGGCATCATGAAAATTGATTCATACTCGGCAATCGTTGCACTTTCATTGACGTTCTGGATTCAGCAGGCGGAAGCGGAGACTTCACCAGCCGGACAATCCGAAGCAGGGAAAAAGCTGCCCGCCGTCACCGTGACCGGCGAGCGGGTAGGGAGCTTCAACTCCGATTCCGTTCAGGTTGGAACATTCCGGGATATGGCGCCAATCGATGTGCCACAGACCAGTAATGTGATCACACGGGAAGTGCTCGATGCACAGGCCATAACCGGTGTATTTGGCGCATTGCGTAATACGGCAGGTGTTACGCGTTCGCAATTGAACGGTTCGACTTACGACAATATTTCGATTCGCGGCATTCTCGTGGAAAATCGCAGCAATTACCGGCTCAACGGATCTCTGCCGATCATCAACCTGATCGATATCCCGATGGAGAACAAGGAGCGCGTTGAAGTACTCAAAGGCGCCTCATCGCTATATTATGGTTTCGTGCCGCCATCCGGCATCGTCAACCTGGTAACCAAACGTGCGGGCAAGGATCCCATTACAAATGTCTCGTTGATGGCAAATATGTATGGCGGCGCCAATACGCATATCGATCTGGGGCGGCGCTTCGGCAGCGAGCAGCAGTTCGGGGCACGCATCAATCTTCTTGCCGGGCGCGAAGATATCGGCATCCACAATTTTTCCGGTTACCGCGCCCTTACCTCGGGCGCTTTCGACTGGCGGGTCACGGATAAACTTTCCCTCAAGTTCGATGTAGAATATTATCGCAAGGAAGTTTCCGAGCAAGCGGCAATCCAGGCTCCTGCGGCGATCAATGGCGTCATAACCTTGCCGCCGGTTCCGAATGCCCGCCGCAATCTCGCCGGAGAATGGCAGAAGTATGATGCCAACGCAACCAACCTGCTGCTGCGCGCGGATTATGCAATAAGCGACAATTGGGGATTGCTATTCGAGATCGGTAAGGCGCAAACCAGGCGGGATCGCAATTTCTCCCAGTTCCAGAATTACAACCTTGCCACCGGCGAGGGAACCCTGCGCACTTTCTTCAACCGTGGCCAGCATTGGGATAATCAGAATATTCGCGCCGAAGTATTCGGACGGTTTCCGGGCCAGGCCATTACCCATGAGGTATCTCTGGGTTTTACCGGCAACGAGCGCAGGCAGGATCCCCGCACCTCATCCACATTCGACACTGCGCAGAATCTATATAACCCCATTGATATTGCGCAGCGGTCTCCCACCACGCCATTTAGCGCAAACCGATCAAAAATAACGGATTTTGGCTTGTATATATCCGATCGAATCTTGATTGGTGGCAGGTTACAAGTCATGCTGGGGGTACGCAGCAGCTTCTATGAGAGTGTCGCTGCGACCACTCACTATAAAGCCGATAGGGTCAATCCGTCGTTGTCCCTGATGTATAAGCCCATCCCCAACGTGTCGATATACGCAAGCTATATTGAAGGCGTCGAGGAAAGCGGGCAGGCGCCCGCCAATCGCGCCAATAATGGGGAGATCCTGGCGCCGGCGGTGTCGAAGCAAAAGGAAGTGGGCGTCAAGGCGCTTGTCGCTCAGGGCATATTGCTTCAAGTAGCGTACTTCGACATCAAGCGCGCCTCGACAACCGTGGATGCAGCCAATCGTTTTGTTCTCAACGGCATGGCCCGGTATAGCGGCTTCGAGTTGTCAGCCTCTGGCGAGGTGACGAAGCAATTGTCGCTCATCGGCTCGGCCCTGTTCATGGACGCGGAACAATTGAACAGAGCCAATGCCGAGACGTTCGGCAAGATACCGGATAACACGCCGCAACGCACGGCCAGCCTCTTTGCCGAGTACCGCCCGACCAGCATACCTGGACTGGCGCTCAGCAGCGGCGTGCATTACGTGGGGAGACGGCCCGTGAACAGCGCCAACCAGGCATTCGTGGATGATTACGCGATACTTTCCCTGGGTGCACGCTACACGACCCGTATTGCGGGCAAACGTACCATGATCCAGGCAGTCGTGGATAACGCGGCCAACAGCAATTATTGGAGTACTGCGGGCAACGGATTGTTGGGCGTCGGCGCGCCGATTCTGATGAAGATCGTGTCTCGGGTCGAGTTCTGATTACCGGGTTCCAGGGGGTATTCGGGGAGCCGAATTCCTGAAGCGCACTCTCTTGGGGTACCGGGTTAAATATCCAGATGAGGTATTCGTCATGAAAATACGAAGGGTCGTCTTCAATCTCCATCTTTATATCGGGTTGGCGGCTGGGTTGTTCCTGGTATTGAGCGGCTTGACCGGTAGCATGATCGTATTTCGAGAAGAGATTGAAGCCCTTTTGCATCCCGAATTGATGGAAGCAGCAGTGAACGGCGAGCGGGTTCCTCTGCAAACCGTGCTGAATGCGGTCAGTCAGGCGTACCCTGACGACACGGTTTTTTCTGTTCGCATGCCGCGCACGCCGGAGCAGACTTACCTGCTGAAAATGAACGAGCCGCATGGGCTATTCGTTTATGCGGATCCTTACAGCGGTGGATTGCTCGGCGCCCATCGGCAGGAAGACACTTTTATAGGGTGGGTCGCCCTGTTGCATACCGAACTTCTGATTGGGGAGGGCGGTGAAACCATTCTCGGCGTCAGCGCCTTACTGCTGATTTGCATGAGCATCACCGGCTTCTTCCTCTGGTGGCCGCCCAATGGAAAGGGAATAGGAAAGCTGGCGCGGGGCTTCAAGGTTGGTTGGTCTGCGCCATGGAAAAAAGTTATTTTTGATCTGCATCGTGCATCAGGCGCCTACACTATTATTTTTCTCCTGATTATTGCCTTCACCGGTGTCTCTCTCGTGTTCAATAAAACCGTGGTTGAGCTTACCGATTTTCTGACAGCGAGTGTGCCAAGACCGGCCCCGCCTCATTCCGATCCTCTCGGTGCCGCAGGAATGATTCCTCCGCTGGACAGCCTGCTGCATCAGGCCGACAGCATCCTCTCCGGGCCTACTACCTGGATCAACCTTCCGCAAACGCCCCAGGCGCCTCTGGTGGTGCGCAAAAAAATGCCGGAAGAATTCCATCCGAATGGGAGAAGCTTCATCTATTTCGATCAATACACCGGAGGAGTATTGCGTATTGAAAATGCTTTGACAGCGCCTTCAGGAACCCGGATTTATAACTTCTTTTATCCTCTCCATATCGGTGTGGTAGGGGGAACGTTCACCCGAATTTTACAAGTAATCATAGGATTTTCACCACTTGTGCTA
>JBDTHR010000156.1:0-2784 GCA_039936855.1 Nitrosospira sp.
TGCATAAAGGCCTGAGAATTGATATTCTCGTCGTCTTTCATGAAGTCGAGACCACCCTTGAGCCCTTCATATACCACGCGCCCATAATTACGTCCTGACAGACCCAGCTTCGGTTTGGTGGTGGCGCCGAGTAATGGGCGTCCGAATTTGTCGAGGCGTTCGCGTTCTACCACGATCCCGGTAGCGGGACCCTGGAAAGTTTTCAGGTAAGCGACCGGAATGCGCATGTCTTCCAGGCGCAGCGCTTTCACGGCCTTGAACCCAAATACGTTGCCAATGATCGATGCGGTCAGGTTGGCAATGGAACCGCCCTCGAACAAGTCCAGATCGTAGGCGATGTAGGCGAAATACTGAGGCTCGTTCTTGGTGCCGGGCCCGGTGTTGGGCACCAGCTCGGAGCGATAAGCCTTGGCGCGGTAGAGCTCGGCGGCGGTCAGCCGGTCGGTCCATACCACGGTCCAGGTTGCGGTGGAAGATTCGCCGGCAACAGCAGCGGCGGCTTCCTCATGGTCTACCCCTGGCTGAGGGGTAATACGAAACACAGCAATGACATCCGTATCTTTGGGTACGTAATCGGAATCCCAGTAACCCATTTTTTTGTAGGGCAGCACGCCAGATTTGTAGCGTTCCTTGCCGGTTAATTCTTCACTCATGTCAATTCTCCTCATAGGGGTAGATAAAAGTACTACAGGGTGAATTGTAACCCGAATTATCATAAACAACAGTCACGTGTTTTGATTGTTATGATAATCTTTATCTTATGTGATTCTCAAAATTGACCGGCAAAAACGATCATGCTACATCTCACTTTGAGGCAATTAAAGGTTTTCGAATCCGTTGCCAGTCACCTGAGCTTTTCGCGTGCGGCCGAAAGCCTCTTCCTGACCCAACCCGCGGTCTCGATGCAGATCAAGCAGCTGGAGCAAAGTATCGGTCTACCGTTGTTTGAACAGATGGGTAAGAAAATCTATCTGACGGATGCTGGACGCGAACTTTATCATTACAGCCGCGCGATCTCCCAGCAACTGGCCGATATGGAACTGGCGCTCGATGAATTGAAGGGCCTGGAGCGAGGCAAACTGAATATCGCGGTAGTGAGTACCGCCAATTATTTTGCCCCGCACCTGCTCGCAGGATTCTGCCAGCGCTATAGCGGCGTTACCGTCAGCCTGAATGTCGCCAATCGGGAAACGGTTCTGAAGCAATTATCCGACAATGTGGTCGATATGGCCATTATGGGTCAGCCGCCGGATGGCCTGGATATCGCTACGGAATCTTTTATGGAGAACCCGTTGGTGGTCATTGCGCCGCCGAATCATCCCTTGTGCAAGGTGCGCCGCATTCCCGTAAAACGGCTGGAGCGGGAAACTTTCCTCGTGCGTGAGCCCGGCTCGGGCACGCGCGGCGCAATGGAACGTTTTTTTGCAGCGCATCATATTGCCATTAACCGGGGGATGGAAACGGATACCAGCGAGGCGATCAAGCAGGCAGTACAAGCGGGGATGGGGCTGGGCATCATGTCGTTGCATACGGCTGAGCTGGAGCTGGAGACAAAGCGTCTCTCGATCCTGGATGTGCAGGATTTTCCTATCATCCGCCACTGGCATGTGGTGCACCGAAAAAACAAGCGGCTTTCGAGCGTAGCGCAAGCATTCAGGGATTTTTTGTTGAAAGAGGCCCCCGCGCTGATGCCGGGAATAACAGGCGTGAAAGACTGAAGAGTCGCGTTGTTATTTACGATTGATACGGCCGATTCCGGCGGCATTCGATGCGGTTATTCGCATAGACGCTATGGTTTTTCTTCAGGAGCCAAATCGTCAGCCGCAATCTGTTGAGGCTTTAGTGGCTTGCCTCGTCGAGCGATCTTGCCAATCATCACAAAAAAGAGCGGTACAAAAAAGATAGCCAGGAACGTGGCGGCCAACATTCCGCCGAACACGCCTGTTCCGATGGAATTCCGGCTTGCTGCGCCTGCCCCGGATGCCACCACAAGGGGAAACACGCCCAAGATGAAGGCCATGGAGGTCATGATGATAGGCCGAAAACGAAGCCGTGCCGCTTCGAGCGCGGCGTCTACCAACGGGACGCCCTCCGCGTAGCGTTGGTTTGCAAATTCGACAATCAGGATCGCATTTTTTGCTGTCAGACCGATCAACGTTATTAGCCCGATCTGAAAATAGATGTCATTGGTTAACCCGCGAGTCCATATGGCCAGCAGTGCGCCCAGGACCCCAAAAGGTATCGCAAGAATGACTGCGAAGGGAACAGACCAGCTTTCGTATAGCGCGGCCAATACCAGAAAAACCATGAGCAGAGCGAAGGCAAACACCATGATGGATTGTCCTCCAGCCTTCTGCTCCTGAAATGATATTCCGCTCCAGTCGATGGTATAACCGCGAGGTATCAGAATTTCATCCGCTGCTTGTTGTAGCGCTTCCAGCGCCTGCCCTGAGCTGTATCCTGGCGCGGCACCTCCCAACACGAGTGCGGTATTGAATCCGTTGAAATGCGTAACCGGGTCCGGGCCGCTGCTGAATTCGGTGGACACGACCGAATCCAGTGGAATCATGGTGTGTTCCGCACCATTCTGAGCGCGCACATATACCTTGCTGATGTCGTCCGGGCGGGAGCGATACTCTGGTAGCGCTTCTGTTTGCACCCGGTAGACGCGACCGAATTTCACAAAATCGTTGATATACAGATTTCCAAAATAAGCCTGCATGGTATCGAAGACTTCAGAGATGGGTACGCCGAGCGCTTTTGCACGCTCGCGGTCTACCTGGG
>JBDTHR010000157.1:0-3620 GCA_039936855.1 Nitrosospira sp.
TGCAAACCCTGATAGATAAAGGTGCGCTCGGGCAGAAAACCAGGCGCGGCATATACCAGAAGAGGGGCAAGGAAATTCATGTCCTGGACCTTGCGACGGGCGAGTACACTCTCTCGGCAGCTACAGCCGAAGACGACATAAAGGATCTGCTCAAACGCAAAATTGTTGCGGGCCAGCTTGGCGCGTTACGCGCTAATCCGCATCCGCAAGCACAGTTCCTGTGGTCCCTGTTCCGCGATCTGTTTCATTATTCCGCTGTCCATCTCGGCGCAATCGCCGACAATGCACGCGACGTTGATTTGTCGATGCGCTGGGGTTTCGGCTGGAATCAGGGACCGTTCGAAATTTGGCAGGCGGCGGGATGGAGCGAAATTGCCGGGTGGATAAAAGAGGATATCGCGGCTGGCAAGAGCATGAGCGCGGTATCGCTGCCGGAGTGGGTGCAGGAACTGGGGCAAAGCGCCAGTCAAGCCGTCAACGTCGAGGTACAAGGCGTGCATAGAACACAGGGATCCTATGCACCGTCCATCAATATCTTCCGGCCACGTTCAGTGTTGCCTGTGTACCGGCGGCAGTTGTTTCCGGATAGGCTGCTGAGTGAGCGTGCGCAATATGGCACAACGATATTCGAGACCGATGCGGTACGAATGTGGCATACGGGGGAGCCCGGCGGCAATGGGTCGGTTGATGATCACATAGCCATTCTCAGCTTCAGGAGCAAAATGCACACCATCGGTAGCGACGTGCTGGATGGAGTGCAACAGGCCATCGACGAAGCCGAACGGAACTGGCGCGCCCTGGTGATCTGGCAGACCGAACCACCATTTTCAGCCGGCGCCAATCTTCAGAAAGCCACGGCACGCCTGAAAAGTGACGAGCCTCCTTCCGCCTTCAGCGTCCTCGCGAAAAAGCTCAGGAAAACGGCGCAGTCTGCGGTGCTCAAGGCTGCGCGCGGCCTCAATCTCGCCGACGCGCTGATGGCGGGAAAATTAGCCGAAATCGAAGCAATGGTTGCACAGTTCCAGCAGACTTCCCAGGACCTCAGATACGCGATGATTCCCACCGTCGCGGCCGTGGATGGGCTCGCGCTGGGCGGGGGCTGCGAATTTGCGATGCATTGCGACCGTGCGGTAGCGACAATGGAAAGTTACATTGGCCTGGTAGAGGCCGGCGTGGGATTATTGCCCGCGGGTGGCGGCTGCAAGGAGCTTGCATTGAGGGCATCGCAAGATGCGAAAGGCGGCGATCCTTTCCCTTTCCTGAAAAATTATTTTCAGAGCGTCGCAACCGCGCAACTATCAAAAAGTGCCGAGCAGGCAAAAGAACTGGGCTATCTGCGCGCCGCCGACCCGGTCGTGATGAACCGGTATGAATTACTTTATGTTGCCAAGGCGCAAGCGGTCGCCCTGGCTGAAGCGGGGTATCGTCCGCCGCTGAAAGCCCGTAGTATTTCGGTGACCGGTTCTACCGGTATTGCCAATATCAAAGGCATGCTCGTAAACATGCGCGAAGGCAATTTCATTTCGGAGCACGATTACCTTATCGGCAGCAAGATCGCCCACGTCATGTGTGGAGGCGAACTGACTCCCGGCAGCGTGGTCGATGAGGACTGGTTCCTGGAGCTGGAGCGTGCCGCATTCATAGAGCTGCTGGCAACCGAAAAGACACAGGCACGCGTGGAGCATACGCTGAAGACCGGGAAGCCTCTCAGGAATTAAGCGAAGGAGAACTTGTCATGACCAAACAGCTACAAGACGCTTATATCGTAGCTGCCGTCCGTACGCCCGTTGGCAAGGCACCACGCGGAATGTTCAAAACCGTTCGTCCTGATGACATGCTGGCTCACGTGTTGAAAGCTGCCCTGGCGCAATGCGAGGGCCTGGATCATGCAGCCATCGATGACGTCATCGCGGGTTGCGCCATGCCTGAGGCGGAGCAGGGAATGAATGTCGCACGCATTGCGCTCCTGCTGGCCGGATTGCCTGATAGCGTTCCGGGAATGACGGTCAATCGTTTTTGCGCCTCCGGATTGCAATCGGTAGCCCTCGCTGCCGACCACATCCGCCTGGGCAATGCCGACGTAATCATCGCGGCCGGCACGGAGAGCATGAGCATGGTCCCGATGACGGGCAACAAGATGTCGCTTGCCCCGGCCATATTCCAGAGCGACGAGAACGTGGCGATCGCTTACGGCATGGGCATGACGGGAGAAAAAGTGGCGCAGCGATGGCAAGTCAGCCGTGAGGCCCAGGATGAATTTGCGGTAACAAGCCACGCAAGGGCACTCAAGGCCATCGAGAAGGGGGAATTCGAACAGGAAATCGCGCCTTATACGGTGGTCGAAAAACGGCCCGATCTCGTCTCGCATGAGATCCTGGACCTTTCCAGCACAAGAGATACCGATGAAGGCCCTCGACCCGGCACCAACGCGGCGACGCTTGCCACATTAAAACCGGTATTCGCGGCAAACGGCTCCGTAACGGCAGGCAACAGTTCGCAAATGTCCGATGGTGCGGGCGCCGTGATCGTGGCAAGCGAAGCCGCGTTGAAACGCTTCAATCTTACCCCTATTGGCCGCTTCCTCGGCTATGCTGTTGCGGGGGTTCCGCCGGAAATCATGGGGATAGGCCCAATCAAGGCGATACCGAAAGTGCTGAAGCAGGTGGGGTTGCAACTGAATGATCTCGACTGGATTGAATTGAACGAAGCTTTTGCAGCCCAGAGTCTTGCGGTCATCCAGGACCTGGGTCTGGATCGCGCCAAAGTCAACCCGCTGGGCGGCGCGATCGCGCTAGGTCATCCGTTGGGCGCGACTGGCGCCATCCGTGTCGCCACGCTGCTGCACGGCCTGCGCCGGCATCACCGGAAATACGGCATGGTAACCATGTGCGTGGGAACAGGCATGGGCGCCGCGGGCGTGTTTGAAGCGCTATGACGGGAACCGGCAAACAAGTTTTCGTGAGAATCCGGAGATCAACCGCGTTGTTATCCTGTTGAGCATGTGGCACGGCAAACTTGCAGACCGACCCGATTACCCGCTCTATTTCCCGAAATAGACGTAGGCCTTCTGCGGTACGCTTGATTCCTTGAAGCGCTTGCGCTCTTCCAGGTCCAGCTTTTTATCCCACCAGATGGCGCGCGCCTCTTTCTGATCCTCTGCCATTTTCGGATTTTTTTCTAACAGCTCGCGCATGAATTTGGTATGGTCGGATTCGTACAGTATCATGGTCTGGTTTCTCCTCTCTCCACTCTTCCGTGGCAACCTGAAACTTTACCATAACTGGAAGATGTACGCATCGGCTGAGCGCGCTCGTTGCGCCCTGTATCGCAGCGTAATCCACAATCCGGTCGTGCTTTGATGGATTACAGTGGATTATCTTCACCGCGCCAACACCAATGTAGGTCGGGCTCTGCCCGACGATCAAAAACCATGTCGGGCAGAGCCCGACCTACATTGGCAGTAGATCTCGGTGGAGCCAGCGCAACCCTTCAAGCCCCAGCGGCATGCGCATGGCTTAGAAAGGGCTACGCTGCTGTAATTTCTTGACGAATCTGGTGAAAGGCAAGGCAAGCTCCTGCTCGAGTTGCTTCGCACGCTCCTGCAAATTTTCCCTTTCCCA
>JBDTHR010000158.1:0-8221 GCA_039936855.1 Nitrosospira sp.
AGATTGCTACCGGCCCTGTTGGCTTCGAACAGAAGCCGCGGTACATCCGCCATCATTGGTTTGATACGTTCAGCCAGGGATAGTGTGTCATCCACCGTTTGCTGAAAATCGACCACCGGAGCGTGGAAATAATTTTTCAGCACGAAGTTATGATAGTCCAGCATTTCTCCCAGCTTGGCCGCAAAGCGATCACGATGAAACAAATCCTGCAGCCGCACCGCTCGCCGGGCCACCTTATCCTCATATGCAGGCCCGATGCCGCGTCCCGTCGTGCCAATTTTATCCAGGCCCTTGGCGGTTTCCCGGGCGTTGTCAAGGGCGATGTGGCAAGGAAGAATAAGAGGGCAGGCTTCACTGATGCGCAGTCTTCCTTCCACATCGATTCCTGCTTGCCTCAGCATGTCCACTTCATCGAGCAGCGCCTGCGGGGATACAACTACGCCGTTACCGATATAACAAGCAACATCATCACGCAGAATTCCGGAAGGAATCAGATGCAGCACGGTTTGCTTGCCGCCTATGACGAGTGTATGCCCGGCATTGTGGCCGCCCTGAAACCGAACGACGCCCTGAGCGTGATCAGTAAGCCAATCCACGATTTTGCCCTTGCCCTCGTCGCCCCACTGAGTTCCGACGACAACTACATTTTTAACCATGTCAGTAATCTTCAATTAGTGCATTGCCGGACTCCGGCAGTGCAAGGAAAAAGAAAAGAGTTTCAGAAAAGTTTTCTTGTGCTGAATTGCATCGCATCGTCAGGCCTCGAGTTCAGATTTCGACTATCGACCAGACATTGTCTTTCAGTATCAGCTTTCTGTCACAGTTGAAAGTATCTTGATCATCCCCATGCCCAGGCAATTCAACCACCACGATTTTGCCTTCGCTACGTAGCTGCTCAATTTTTTTTTCCAGGGTTTTGTCCCCTTTGACGTATGGTGCCAGAATCCCCCTGGGGTAGAGGTCAAGCCGCACCAAACCGGACAATTCCCGCAAGTCCATGCTGAATCCGGTGGCTGGGCGGGCTCTTCCGAACGCCTTGCCGACCTCGTCGTAGCGTCCGCCCAATGCGATCGCGTTGGGGCTGTCGCAGGTATAGGCGGAAAAGACCATGCCACTGTGGTAGTGATAACCGCGCAGATCAGCCAGGTCAAACGCCAGTGTATGGACCAACGGTTCCAGCTCCACGGCTATCGTTTCCAGCTCATCCAGCGCTGTCATGATTTCCGGATAAGCCGGAAGCAGTTTGCGCGCAAGCGACAGTATTTCCTTGCCGCCGTACAGTTCGGGCAGCAGCAGCAACGCCCGCCGCGCATCCGCGTCGACGTGCTTATCCAGACCCGCACAAAGATTCTCCAGCCCACAAACATCCTTGGCTTGCAATACCCCAAATAACTCTGCCTCCAGCTCGGAGGGAATGCCCGCACCTCTCACCAGTCCGCGGAATACGGCAACATGACCAAGATCGAGATGAATTTTGCCTATCCCGGCAATTGCCAGAGATTGCAGCATAAGGCGCTGGACTTCCAGGTCGCTTTCCAGGCCGGCATGGCCGTAAAGTTCCGCACCAACCTGAAGCGGCTCCCGGGTACGAGTCAAACCCGATGGCACCGTATGCAATACGCTGCCCGCGTAACAGAGGCGGGTAATACCTTTGCGATTAAGCAGATGCGCATCGATACGGGCAACCTGAGGCGTCATGTCGGCACGTAGTCCCATCATGCGTCCGCTCAGCTGATCCACTACCTTGAACATGCGCAAATTCGTGCCGCCACCACTGCCCTTCAGTAAGGATTCCACATACTCCAGCAAAGGCGGGCTAACCAGTTCATATCCGTGTACGAATAGCCAATCCATGATGCGCCGACGCATCATCTCTATGCGAAGCGCCTCGGCAGGCAGGATATCCTCAATATATTCGGGGAGAACCCACGCACGCATGTTCATGTTCCAATTGTATTCCGAAGAGAAGCGCGTCAGCGCAGGCCTAATTTACGAGGTAAAGTAGAAGAAGCCCTGCAAGCATAGAGGTGAGGCCGATAAAGCGTAGCTGACCGTCGTCAACATCGGTCAATTTCCTGAAGGTCTCGCGCCAGATACCGGGTGTCAGAAACGGAAAAAGCCCTTCCAACACCAGCATTAGCGCGAAGGCCATTAATAAAGTATCCCACATGCCGCCATAACCTCACTATACGCGTCCGATGCCTTGTAGCGTAAGTGAACTCATGAAAATATCCGCAGTCATATGCCTGCTCCGTATTTTCGATATCCACACACTCGCAACCCGTCGGCAGGTCTAGTTCTGCAAATGCCTGCCGACGGGCGAATCATCTAAAATCCGCAGTTCACTTACCGCCGCGACCGGAGTTTCTCAAATACTTGAAAAATTCGGAGCTAGGTTCAAGAACCAGCATGTCGTTCTTGTTTCTGAAGCTCTGTTTATAGGCTTCCAGACTACGATAAAAAGCATAAAATTCCGGATTTGGCTGAAAAGCGGAGGCATAGATCGCTGAGGCCTTTGCATCACCCTCACCCTTTGCTTCCTGGGCCTTCCGATAAGCTTCAGCAAGAATGATTTCGCGCTGACGATCAGCATCGGCGCGAATCTTCTCGGACTCCGCCGCACCCGTCGAGCGCAACTCATTCGCCACACGTTTCCGTTCCGCTTCCATGCGACGATAGACCGATTCGCTTACTTCCTGCGGTAAGTCAACTCGCTTCAGTCGCACGTCAACGACTTCCACGCCAATTTTGCGTGCGTCGGTATCGGCTTTCTGGCGCATGATTTCCATGATCTGGTCGCGCTCTCCCGAAACAACGTCATGCACCGTGCGATTACCGAACTCATCTCGCAAGCTGGAATTCACGGTTTGCGCCAACCGGGTTTGCGCCAACATTTCATCTCCGCGGACGCTGACGTAATACTGCTTGACGTCCACGATCCGCCATTTCACGAACAGGTCTACCAGCACGTTCTTCTTTTCGGAAGTGATGAAACGCTCCGGTTCGGCAGTATCCATTGTCTGAATGCGCGAATCAAAGTAGCGCACGTTTTGCGCTATAGGAATCTTGAAATACAGACCGGGCGATGTTTTTACGTCGACCACCTCACCCAACTGAAATAGGATCGCCAACTGACGCTGATCCACGATATACAGTGAAGATGAAGCTAGAACAACGAGGGCGACAAGAGTACCCAGCAGCATTGAAGTATACTTATTCACTTATCTTGTCTCCCGTTCACGGCCACGAAATGCCTCGCGGGTGCGCGCGGCGCTGTCAGGCGCAACCTCTTGCGCCGCGGCGGACGCCACCTCGGGTGGTACCGAGGATGAGGACGAGGGGCCACTCCCCTGAATCAGTTTATCAAGCGGCAGATAAAGCAAATTATTGCCGCCTTTCTGATCTACAAGAATCTTGCTGGTGCTCGATAACACCTGTTCCATCATATCCAGATAAAGCCGGTCGCGCGTTACAGTCGGCGCTTTGTTATATTCAACAAGTACCTGCTTAAACCGGCTGGCTTCACCCTCTGAACTTGCAATCACCCGTTGTTTGTATCCCTCGGATTCCTCCAGCAAACGCGCCGCGTTACCCTTGGCCTTGGGAATGACGTCGTTAGCGTAGGCCTGGCCTTCATTTTTCTGCCTCTCCCTATCCTGGCCGGCTTTGACGGCGTCATCGAAAGCCGCCTGCACCTGTTCCGGCGGTTGCGCATTCTGCATAGTCACTTTGCTGATGGCAATCCCTATCTTGTAACGATCAAGAATATCCTGCATCAGTTCGGTCGCTTTCGCCGCTACTTGTTCGCGTCCCTCATAGAGCACGAAATCCATTTTGCTTTTACCGATAATTTCGCGTATGGCTGTTTCTGCCGCCTGTAGCACCGCATTTTCGGGCTCGCGATTGTTAAACAGGAATTCTTCTGGATTCTTGAGAATGTATTGCACGGCAAATTGAATATCGATGATATTTTCATCATCGGTCAGCATCAGCGACTCCTTCAAGACCTTGCTTCTTACATTGTTCCGGTAGCCGATTTCTACCGTACGCACGCCGCTGACGTTAACGGCTTCTACTACTTCCACGGGGTATGGCAAGTGCCAGCGCAAGCCCGCCTGAGTGGTCTCCACGTATTTTCCAAAACGTAATACGACGCCTCGCTGGCCCTCGTTCACGATATAGAAGCCACTGGCTATCCACATCAGCAGAAGCAATCCAAGAAGCAGACCTATACCGCCGCTATATCGCCTGGGATTATCGCCGCCCCCTTCATCACCGCTTGATCCGCCACCGCCCCCACCTTTGCGCTTTAAAAGATTATTAAGCTTCTTGTTGAAGTTGCGCCACAGTTGATCCAGATCAGGTGGACCGGAATTACTTTTTTTTCTTCCCCACTGAGGATCGTTTAATCCCATGATGATTCCTATTTTCTGTTTAATGTAGATACAACCATCAAACGACATGATGAAAAACGCTAAACAAATCGTATTATTCTTTACTCAATAATCAAATCATTATTCGCTACTCAAGCACCACTCCAGTTCCCAGGCGCTCATCGACTGCTTGTAAAGTGAGCGCCTCGATAACTTCGGATAATGCCAGCTTGATAAACTCCAGTCCCTCGGTCGTTTTCGCGCTCAGCCGAATTTGTTCAATTCTACCATATTCATCACGTCGATAACCCGCGCGCCCTGCGGAAAAATCGATCAGGTCCACCTTGTTCAGCACCAGTATCTGTGGAATCCCGTCAGCGCCGATTTCCTTCAACACCTTATTTACCTCATCGATCTGGTCGGCACGATTGGGGCTCCCCGCATCCACCACATGGAGCAATAAATCGGCCTGCACGGTTTCCTCAAGTGTGGCCTGGAACGCAGCAACGAGCGTGTGAGGCAAATCCCGGATAAAGCCCACCGTGTCCGAAAGCACGAGCGGTCCGCGGTCAGGGACGAACATTTTGCGCGTGGTGGCATCCAGCGTGGCAAATAATTGATCAGCGACATAGGTCTGGGCATGAGTCAGGCTATTGAACAGCGTAGATTTTCCGGCATTGGTATAGCCTACAATGGAAACGGTCGTCACACGGGCCCGCTGCCTGGAGCGGCGCTGTAACGTGCGTTGGCGCTCAAATTTGGCGAGTTTTTCCTTGAGGAGCTTGACGCGCTTCCCGATCAAGCGCCGGTCTGTCTCCAACTGGGTCTCGCCGGGACCGCGCAGACCGATCCCCCCCTTTTGGCGTTCCAGATGCGTCCAGCCCCGTATAAGGCGAGTTGCAAGATGCTCAAGTTGAGCCAGTTCCACCTGCAACTTACCCTCGTGACTTTTGGCACGCTGTGCGAAGATATCAAGGATCAGGCTAGTACGATCTACGACGCGGCGCCCGAGCTTCCGCTCGAGATTGCGCTGCTGGGCAGGAGACAGGTCATGGTTGAAGACAACCAGCGATGCTCCGGTCTGCTCCAGGGCGAGCATAATTTCGTCAACCTTTCCGCTTCCTGCAAAGGTGGCTGGATCGGGTCTGACGCGTTTACCCTTGACCACTGCCGAAACCACAAGTTGATCGCTCGCGGCCAACCGATGTAATTCTTCCAGATTTTCAGCCGAGCCGTCGCCACCGCCAAGATCGAGGCTGACCAATACAACGGAATCAGCAGCAGAATCGGCTTTAAGCGTATTCCCGGCAGGTTGATCAGGCATCAGGTATAGGGGGTGCCTCAAAAGGAATGTTGACGGCCCTCGCCGGAACCACGGTAGAAATTGCGTGCTTGTATACCATTTGCGTTACGGTATTTTTCAGCAACACCACATACTGATCAAATGAGTCGATATGCCCTTGTAGCTTGATCCCGTTTACCAGGTAAATCGATACCGGAATATGTTCCTTCCGTAACGTATTCAGAAACGGGTCTTGTAACAATTGCCCTTTAGCGCTCATCGGAGACTCCGTATTGTAATTATTCAAGAAGTAACTCTACTTGATTTTCAAGAGTAAATCCATATTTCTGAAGGCTGACGCCGCAGGCCATCAATCCTGTCTATTCGATCACATTGGTGACCGATAATCCGCTCAGCCCTGATCCCTCGGAAATTGAAATCGGCGAAGATGAAAATAGCGATAAGAGAATTTTTTGTTACATCCCGGGCACGGTCGCAGCGACGCCGGTCGTCTTGTATCTTCACTAAAATACCGAGTTCCCTGCGGTTGAACGCCTGCTTGGGCTATCGTTCAGCCCAGGCAGGCGTTCAGAACATCCCTTGAAACGTCTGCGCAGGGGTCAAGTCACCATGTGTATTAACTGAATGGCTTAGGTTTTGGCGTCTCATTGGTTGAGGGAGGAAGGATGGGCAGCATAATTTCCGGTTGCTTGCCAGTCAACGTCTTCAGGAACGCTACAATTTTCGCGTTTTCGTCCTTGCTGAATTTGCGGCCCAATTGCAGCCTTCCCATGGTATTCACTGCTTCTTCCAGCGTGGCAGCGGCGCCATCGTGAAAATAGGGGTACGTCAGCTCCACGTTCCGCAAGGTCGGCACTTTGAACATCATACGGTCGGCATCTGCGCCGGTTACGCCAAATCGGCCTTGCGCTGCGTTCTTCGTTTTATAAGGTTCAACCACCCCCATCTTCTGATAGGAAGCCCCGCCTACAGCAGGACCGTTATGGCAGCCCGTACATCCGCTCTCCTTGAACAGCTTGTATCCTTCCAGTTCGTTTTGATTGATCGCCGTTTTGTCGCCCTTGAGCCACTTATCGAAGCGAGAATCCGGCGTGACCAGGGTTTCTTCAAACGCGGCGATGGCGTCAGTCACCATTCCAATATCGATTTTTTCGGGACCGAATACCTCTTTGAAGCGGGCCCGGTATTGGGGAATGGAGCGTAATACATCCACCGCCAGTTCGTGGGTAAACCCCATTTCTCCGGGATTCGCGATGGGTCCGCCAGCCTGTTCTTTCAAGGTTTTGGCACGGCCATCCCAAAACTGCGCCAGGCTCAAGCTCGAATTTAATACCGTTGGTGAATTGATCGGTCCCTCGTGCCAGTTATGACCGATGGATGTCGATATATTATCCGTGCCGCCCATGCTCAGGTTGTGGCAGGAGTTACAGGAGATGAATCCAGACTTCGATAAACGAGGGTCAAAAAAAAGCATCTTGCCCAGTTCCACCATATTTTTATCCTTCGGTGCAGCGGCCTGAATCGGCTGGATGGGCTCATCCGCGGCCATCGCAGGGAGCGCGGCAATGGTTCCAGCAGAGAGCAGCGATATGATCAATGCCCGCATTATCATCGGTAATCTCCTAAAAAACGCGGCTGTAATGGCGCAGCCGATTACGCCTGTAAAATCGAGCATGGGCAAGCTTACACGCCGACCGAGGACGAAAATAAAATATTTGACATAACATATGCCGTTTTAAAAAAAAATCCCGAAAGCAGAGCGCTTCGAGCAACACCAGGAGCAATAATGCACCGTACGGCAATCCGCAAAACGGTGGAATGCAAAGGTGCCGCAAAAAAGCGCCGACAGCGCGGATTTTTCAGACTGCACCGCGATAAAAATGCCAATTCCTCGTTTAGTCACCCTGTTTGGCGGGCGCGGACGCAACCTGTTCTCTGGCATCATAACCGGACCAGCCGTTATTATCGCCACTAAATGGCGGGAGAGGACGATTAAGCAAGCGCGCCAATTCGGTCAAAGCCTGGCGATAGACATGCCGTTTGAACTCGACCACGGATTCCAGTTCCACCCAATACTGATTCCATCGCCATGCATCAAACTCAGGGCGAACACTTGTGCGCAGCGATACATCGCAATCACGCCCAACGAGACGCAACAGATACCAGATTTGTTTTTGCCCTTTATAGTTTCCCCGCCAATCGCGCCTTATCCATTGATCAGGCACCTCGTAGCGCAACCAATGGCGCGTGCGACCGATGATTTCCACGTGTCGGGGATGCAAACCCACTTCTTCGGTCAGTTCCCGATACATTGCCTGTTCCGGGCTCTCGCCCGGTTTGATGCCACCTTGGGGAAATTGCCAGGAATCCTGTTTGATGCGTTTACCCCAAAATACTTCGTTTTTCGAGTTCAGTAAAATGATACCGACATTCGAGCGATATCCGTTGCGGTCGATCATGCGATTCACCCGTTTGATCCATTACAATAGGCTTTGATTTTTCCACACTTTGTCCAAGATTGAAAGCCGTGCAGAGTTTAATAAAA
>JBDTHR010000159.1:0-6692 GCA_039936855.1 Nitrosospira sp.
CCCCGATTGCTTATGGTGTTGCGTGGATATTTCATCGCGGCATGATGCCGCCTACTCTTTGAGGACGCTGCAGGGAAGCGGGGATCCGGCCCCGAGTGACTCTGGGGGATGAAGCTTGAAGCGCCAGCCAGTCTATTCCGCCATGCTGACACCCGAGTCACCCATTTCTTTCGGAAGGTCCTTCAACTTCAGCAACCCGTCCTTGACGCATATCACCTTCTCCTGATAGTGCACATGAACGTCAGGGTGGTACGGAAAGTCCGGAATGACTGCGGCATACACATCCGTAAGCCCCATGCCTGGAAGCTCAGTGAGGATGTGACCCCCGCACGTTTTACACCATTTGCGATGGCTGTGCGGCGTCTTGTTGTAAATGCCGATGTTTTCTGCCCCCCGCGTGATCTGCACCGCTTCGGGTTTCCACAAAGTGAAGGCGTTGACCGGCCCTCCCGACCAGTGTCGACACGACTCGCAATGGCAATAACCCATTGCAACCGGTTCACCGCTGACCATGAACTGGACTGCCCCGCAAAAACAACTGCCTTTATAAGTTTTTCCGTTGTTAATCATAATGTATCTGCCATTTTTTTAAAAATAGGTCAGATAAGAATGAACGGAACAGTATTGCGAATTGCGTCGCCGAGTTCCTCCGCATCCGGTAATGCGACCGGCGTACTGCTCGGGAATATCCGAACATGCGGTTTGGCACGCTCGAATAATACCATTGCCAAGGCATCATCATCGAAACGCGAGCGGTAGACCATTCCGTGCGGCTCACTCGCGTGGTCATGGATGGTTTTTGCTAACGTCTGCGGATAGCTGTAATCGGAACCTGCAAGCTCTGCCAGGTTAAGCCGGAGTGTTTGAGCCCCGTCACCGTAAATGGCAACGAGTCTTAACTTAAGGGTGTCCAGTAGCAACTGTACCGCTGATCGGTTGTTGTAGTCAGCGGCGGGGATTTTTAGATCGGGACGATCGCGAACAATCGTCTCAAAAAAACAGGTTTTAAAGTTGCGAGCACAGTAAAGGGTGCCGAAGCTTTGATCCGGCGAATCAAAACGATAAGTGCCCGCTGCACGAAACCCAGGTTCGCTGCTTGAATAAAGGGTTTTACAGATCCGAAAAAAAGCCGCCTCTGTAAAAGTGTGCAGGGGCAATGCGGCAGGGAAAGATGCCGGCAGAGCCTTCATCAATCCGCTTCCATTGCCAAAAGGCGAGCCACTCGCGTCACTTCGTCACGCTTTCCTTCGCGAAGCAAATTCAACGGTGCTTCACCTTTCAGCAGAGGTTCTGGTTGCTTGAAAAACAGATATTGCGCCCAGGGATCAAGAGACGACAGTGCTTTCAAGACATCGGGCATGGCCGGAATGAGCGCATCTTCAAACTGCCACGAAGGATAGCGATAGCCGCGCTTCCCCGCTTCAAGCGCTAAAGCGTGTCCTGATTTGCGTCGGTTGTTAAGTGCTTCCCGGCTCAGGCTCATCCGGCTCGCTGCTTCATCGGAAGTCAGCATTTCTTCGCTCGACCAGGTTTCCTGTTTGAAACGACTGCCTTCCTTCTCGGCTGTAATGATACCTCCGCCTGCCGGCCGGAGTGATGTCCAATCAATCGGTGTGCCGAGCTCAGAAGTATGTATCTGATGTCCGGGTAATGAAATCTTGTCGCTGGCCAATGCTCCTTTCCGTTGAAGCACGTCGGCTACGACCTCCTGAACAATGTTGTTGACCAGATTGGCTACGTGATCATTCAGCGCGCGCGAAAATTTAGGCGCTTCCTTCGGGAATAAGTCGCTTACTATTTGATCAAGACTTTCCTGTTCCTGGTGCATGGTTTTGGTTGGCATACTGGTTTCCTCCTGACGAAATATCAGTTTACACTGCCGATGACTTTCGTCAAGTTCGTCAAGTATTTTTCAGTTGCTCTACCATCGGACTGACCGCATTGTCACATTGTCGGGTCGATAAGCTGAAGGGAAAAATTGTTCGGAATAGGGCTGCGGCCGAAAGCTGGTTCAACAACTGCAATTATTGCGCGGATGAGATGCACTACGAAACACGAGCGCAGATGATAATCGGCTCCGATTACGCAGTTGTCGGAACACGGAAAATCAAGTGAAGGTCAACACTATTTCTGCGTGGTTCTCTCTTGCAGAAACCGAAGCCGCGCCTCCTCTTCCTTTTTAACCTGCTCGATCTCGCGCAAAACATCGCGAACGTCCGCAGGCCGTTCATCAACCTCAATACGGCCCGTCAGCGGCGTGTCGGGACGAAGCAGCCCGGACTGATATAGCGCCCAGATTTCCTTGCCGTACTGGGTAGTGGCAAGCCGGGGCGCAAAGGTGCTAAAAAATGTAGTCAGGTTGGCAACATCACGCTCGAGCATCGCGCTGGCATTATTATTACCTGCTGCATCAACCGCCTGAGGCAGGTCGATAATGACGGGTCCATCGCGATCGATCAGGATATTGTATTCAGACAGGTCACCGTGAATGACTCCGGCACACAACATGAGGACAACCTGGTAAAGCAGTTTTGCATGATAGTCCAGTGCGAGTTCTTCATTGAGCTCCACATCGTGGAGCCGGGGTGCCGCGTTGCCCTCAGCATCCGTTACCAGTTCCATTAGCAGCACGCCCTCAAAACAGCCATAAGGTTGTGGCACCCGCACGCCGGCGGCACCAAGACGGTATAGCGCATCGACCTCGGCGTTTTGCCACACTTCTTCCTGCATCTTGCGCCCGTATCGAGAACCTTTCTCCATGGCACGCGCTTGCCGGCTATTCTTTACCTTGCGGCCTTCCTTGTAGGAAGCGGCTTGCCGGAAGCTGCGCTGATGAGCCTCCTTGTATACCTTTGCACAGCGAATATCTCCACCACATTTAACCACGTAGATGATGGCCTCCTTGCCGCTCATGAGCTGACGGACTACCATGTCCACCAGCCCCTCTTCAACGAGTGGCTTGATTCTGTTCGGGGTCTTCATAGGTGCGCTGGCTCGGTTGGAAAAATGTGATACCGGATGCATCGACAACCAAAGGTCATAACAGGAAACAGATTACATTTCTTCTAGACCCCATGTCGAGCGGATGAAATCACGCTTATTTCCTTATTATCCCAAATGCGAAATAAAAAACCCTGATTATTTGATGGTTATCTTCGACTCCATGTCATAAGCACACGTTTTTTAGCAGATGAATTCGCTAACATGTCATCCAGCGCTTCATGAACAAATTGTTCAATTCCTGCCGCACCTGAATTACACGGCCCTGTCACACCTGTGTGAACAGTGATCCGCCGGTGAGTTCTGCCGCTGGCGTCATAATCAGCGTGGCATCGCTGCCGCGCACATTCCATTTGGTACGCTGCCGATAGTTGCGCTCCGGCGTTTTATGCAGAAAATACAAATCCGAAACCACTCCATCTTCGGCGCGCCGCCCAACGGGGCACCAGCCGCCATGTTGGATATGCCCAATCCAGTGCGGTTCGGTTCGGTCGGCACCCGTCTGTCCACCGGATATGATTATCTGAAACACTGTACTTCAGCTCGTCTTGAGCTTAACCGAAAAATTTGCAATCCCGATCTTGAAGAGCAGTTTAGCCGCTGCATCAAGTGTTCTGAATTCGCGGGTTTCACGCCTTCCTGTTTCCAGCGGTTTGCCATCAATCACCACCATATAACCGTCGGACATGACAGCGTAATGCACCTGAACCTGCTTTACTGCGTTAGCATCAAGTAAAAGTTTTACTTCACGCTCTATCATGTTTTATCCTCATTTGATAACACAGCAGCAGACGCAGGCGCGATCCATGTCTCAAACAAGTCTTTCTGCTCGATTATCATGAGCAAGTCTCCTGGTTTCACCTGTAAAAATCTGCAAAGCTTTTCCAGCACCGCGCGGTCAAAGCTGTTTACGCGGTCATAGTAATACCTGTCCAGCGTGGCCCGGGCAATACCCGTAGCGCGGCAGACATCGGAGACTTTGAGCCGCTTGGCTCCAAGGATGGCGGATAGTCGACAAGTAATCATTTCAAAGGCTTTGCTAATCGAAGTCGATCAAATAATATCACTAAACGACTAAATAGTGTCTGCTTGGCTTGGAAGTACGCAAAGTATACTTATCCATGGAAGCGTCTTGATTTCTTAAAGGTGGCTGCGTATCGGTTATCGACATTAATTACAATTCGGGAATATCGTCCTATGTTTCACGCCTGGCCACGGGTGTATATTTTCGCGTTCGACTCCCTTCATGAATAATGGCTATACTTCGCCTTTCCGTTTGAATAGTCCACTTGTCCTATTGCCTGCCCTGGGCCTGAAAGCCTATGTTGTGTCAGTGGGAAATATAAATAACCTCCAATACTCCCAATTTTGAACCCACTGAAAATCCTCCTGTTCCTGATCCCTGCTCTGGCGGGTTGCGTTTCGACAGCGGGCGATCGCCAACCTGTCCGGACAGAGAATGGTTCAAGCGTTTATTCCCTTGCAAGCATATATGACGGCAGTCCGGAATCAAGGCAACAGGCTGCCGAATGGCTGGATATCGATGCCAGAAACCTGTGCATGTCGGAATATACGCTCATCTCTGAAGAATCGATTCCCACTTTCAATCGGATTGGATCGGTAATATCATCGCGACTGGTGTGGGAAATAAAATGCCACGCTACGGGCGAGGAATCGCCAGGTTAAGGCCGTCCCGCTTCTTTCGTGCGAACATCTCTCGTGCGGTAGCGCACTGAATGGGCGGATGAACATGACGTATCTTTGCTACACAGCAATATTGCTGGAGAGATCAAGGAGCAAGTCATGAGCTATCGTCTAACATCAGAAAAGGCGGCGCCTTATTTTCTACCTTCGGTCGGGCTGACATTGAGTGTCGTCGGATTGATGCTGGCCTTTTCCGTGCCGAATTTAGTTCATGCCCAGCATGGATCAACGGATAGCCCCGTGCCGGGGCAATCTGCGGGTGATCAATACAAGCGCGGGGAAACGCCCACCGGGCAGGAATATGGTGTCATCAAAAAGGGTGAGCCCCATAAAAGCGATGCTGCAACAAAGAAAGGGGATCGCAGAGGAAGCGAGGACAAAATGAAAAATGAGCCCAATCCCGGCATGGGCTCAACCATTGATCGGGATAAAAGCGAGTATTAAGAAGGCACTGCCGCTGGCCGCCTCGGCCGCCATCAATCCGCGTCGCCGTTACAAATCTGAGGTAAGATTACAAGGAGATGTAGAAATGATCAAAACTATTTCCGCGTTCATTATTGCCTGTTTCGTGGCTGTTTCCAGCGTTGGTGTGGTGGCGGGCGAGAAAACACCAATCTCGGATAAGGATCGTGACACGATGAGCGAACAGGGGCCGACGAAACTGAACAGCGATCCGCGTAAGAGCCGACAAAAAATGGATGATAAATTCCGCGATAAGGTGGGTCCTGCCTTTAAAAAAGATCGTGAAATCAGACGTGCTGAAGTGCCCGCCAGCATCGGGTACGGACAAGACGCGGGCTGAAGTAAAAATGCGGCCATGAAAATTGCATTTGACATGTAGTTTCATGCAGATGCAATTCGCCTTATTTTGTTTTTTTCCAGAAGTAAACCCGGAATGTCTGTTATGACCCAGCTTGCATAACTCGGGTAACCGTGCGCATCGCATGACGCTTGCGGAGCGAGGCACTGTTATTATCGTGTTTTTCTCGGTCTTGGGCCCGTAGATATCAATGTTCAGCAAGCGTCAAGGAAACAGCCACAAAATACTTCAAGCATCGGCAATACTGCTTCTCTCCAGCCTTGTCGTACTAGTCTTCTTCTTATGGCAGGGGCATAAGGGCTTCAGTCTGTGGGATGAAGGTTATCTTTGGTATGGCGCCCAGCGCGTGATGCTGGGCGAGGTGCCAATCCGGGATTTCATGTCCTACGATCCGGGCCGTTATTACTGGTCGGCCGCTCTCATGAGCCTGTGGGGCGACAACGGCATTATGGCTTTGCGTGGTGCGGTAGCGGTTTTTCAAGTGATTGGATTATTCGCCGGCCTGTTTCTGATCGCTCAAGCTACCGAAAACCGGAATTTCGTCTATTTGCTGCTTGCGGCAACCATGCTGGCGCTATGGATGTTTCCGCGCCACAAGCTTTTCGATATCTCACTGTCCATTCTGCTGATCGGCGTATTGGTTTTCCTGATTCGCAATCCATCAAGCATGCGCTATTTTTTTGCTGGCGTGTGTATAGGCCTGGTAGCTGTTTTTGGCCGAAACCACGGCGTATACGGAGTTGTAGGCAGTCTCGGCGTCATCGCCTGGCTGACTATCAAACGAGTGGACCAGCCCGGGTTTATCAGAGGATTTATGCTCTGGGCTGCTGGCGTAATAGTCGGCTTTGCCCCTGTGCTTTTCATGATGCTGCTGGTGCCGGGTTTTGAGATGGCTTTTTGGGAAAGTATACGCCTCCTGTTTGAGGCCAAGACCACTAATCTTCCTCTACCGGTTCCCTGGCCCTGGAAAGTGCCATTCGGTTCAGCATCGGTCGACGAAGCGATTCGTGGAATATTGGTGGGCCTGTTTTTCATCGGGACAATCGTATTTGGTATCTGTGCAATTGCATGGGTAACCTGGCAAAAATTCCATCGAAACGCGGTTGCGCCAATACTGGCTGCAACCGCGTTTCTGGCGCTACCTTACGCACACTATGCTTATTCACGC
>JBDTHR010000160.1:0-5347 GCA_039936855.1 Nitrosospira sp.
GTGCTGCTCCTCGGAGTAAAACTGTGATGGATCCTTGAGGAAAGCGGTGAGATAGGGTGTACCGCGCTGCTGCGTGATTTTGGTGAGATCAGGCGCGTAGTAGGCTCCCTCTCCAAGAAGCGTATGACAGTTGATGCAGTTGTGCGCATGCCAAATGTCTTTTCCGCTGATGACTGCCGGTGTAAGCTTATCTTCATTGGTAAGTTCAGCAAAGCGGGTATGGCTGTCGATGGTCAAGCCAATAAATGCCGCAGCTGAAAGAAAAGTACAGACGATAAAAAAAAGTCGCCCCTGTCGTTTTGTCATTCCTGGCTCCTGCTGGTATCGGACTGGTTATATCAAGAATAGTGATACCAGGAAACGCTACACGTAGATGCTAGGCCAGTTTTTGAGTGAAAGCACCGCGGCGTAAATTATTGCCGCCGCCATCAACAGGAGAACTACGATACTCACGACTTTGAAGGGGGCGAAATAGCGTGAAGTGCGACTCGACATGGATGGCTCCAATTGGACAGTGCGATACGGTTGGTTTATTCTTGCCAAGAGATAAAAAACAATGATCTTATAGAGCAAGAAGCGGCAAAAAAGTTTTATTGTTAAGCAGGGTGCGCAGGATTGCTGATGCAGAGATTCAATCGGGGAGAGCACAAAATGGATATTCATGGATGGGCCGCGTACGGCGCAAAACAGGAATTGGAGCGATTTTCCTACGAGTCCGGTCCGCTGGGTCCGGAAGAAGTGGAGACCGCTGTCGAGCATTGTGGCCTCTGTCACTCCGATCTGTCAATTATCAATAACGATTGGGGTTTATCCCGATATCCGCTTGTCCCAGGGCATGAAGCAGTAGGCCGAATCGTGGCGCTGGGCCAGCATGCGAAAGGGTTAACGGTGGGTCAGCGTGTGGGCGTGGGCTGGAATAGCAGTAGTTGCATGCACTGTCACCAGTGCATGTCCGGCAACAACAATCTTTGCGGTGAGGTAGCTGCGACCATCATAGGCCACCATGGAGGTTTCGCGGAAAGAATTCGTTCGCATTGGGCCTGGGCAATTCCTTTGCCTGATGCGCTCGATATCTCGTCCGCTGGTCCGCTATTGTGCGGTGGAATTACCGTATTTGCGCCATTGGTCACTTATGGAATCAAGCCAACGGATCGAGTGGGCGTCGTGGGTATTGGCGGCCTCGGCCATATGGCCATACGATTTGCCAATGCCTGGGGTTGCGAGGTCACGGCCTTTACCTCGAATCCATCGAAGGTCGATGAACTGCGGAAGTTGGGCACGCATCGCGTGGTGTCGAGCCGCGATAGTGCTGATATCCTCAAGGCGATCAATACGCTTGATTTTTTGCTTGTCACTGTCAATATTCCGCTCGACTGGAGCGCGCTGCTAAAGACACTGAAGCCGAACGGTCGCATGCACGTCGTGGGCGCCGTGCTGGAACCAATGCCCATTCCGGCACTTGACCTGATCTTTGGCCAGAAAAGCGTTTCCGGATCGCCGACGGGAGCCCCCGCAATGATGGTATCCATGCTTGATTTTGCCGCGCGGCACGATATCGCGCCGCAAGTCGAACACTTTCCGCTAAGTAAAGTGAACGATGCGATAGCGCACCTTGCGGCTGGCAAGGCACGCTACCGTATTGTCCTGGATGCTGATTTTCACTGAGAAAATCGGATAGAAGCTTTTTGCAGGGATATATCTAACAAAAAGCTGCAAAAGTTATTCCGATCGTCCGGATAATTTTTCTGTAACGTCTTGTTGCAGACAAAAACAAGGAGCGGGAAAGGAAAAATGGTACTCCCAGTGATGTACTGCCGTATACATACGTAACCGAGGTCAACATTTTCAATCCCGGGTACAAATAAGCGCCGATCACGGAACGCGTGTTTTCACTTGTTTTTACGACAGCTACCACGGGTCGTGAACCCGCCGTCACGAAAGTTCATGCGATCGACACGAGTGTCTTGCCCGCAAGTGCTGCAACAATGGATGGTTGCTGCCTGATCGCTGCGTTGTTTTACGGCGGAGTTACTTTGCTCGTCCTTGCCCTCTCCCCGCCGGCTTACCTGAGATGATGAGTGATAAGGAGTTGCACGTAACAGAGGTCTATATGGCCGCTGACCCAAGGGGTAACGGACTCGGTCTCGAAGAAAATATTGCCTCACAGATTGGTTAGATATAACATGTGAATCCGCGCAATACACGCAACTCACGCGTGGTGATTCGGCTAGTCGCAACGCGACATTTGACGTTTCCAGACATTCCGTGAGATGGATGCCGGTGGCATCGATGATGGACTTCAAACTTGATTAAGCCATGGTTGCATCAAGGACGTTAATCCCAACAGTTCTAGTCCTGTTGGTGATGTTTCTTGCCAGCGTTGAAGTCAATGCCATGCCTAGTTTTACCCGCCAGACTGGCATGCCCTGCACCGCCTGCCATTTACAGGCTTTTGGTCCCAACCTTACGCCTTTCGGCAGGAATTTCAAACTGACGGGCTACACAATGTCTTCCGGTAATGATGCGAAACTGATCCCACTCGCCGCCATGGTTCAAGGATCGTTCACACATACCCAGAGAGGCCAGCCTGACGGTGCTGCTGATCACTTCGGTTCCAATAACAATGCCGCCATGGATCAAGCTTCCATTTTTTACGCCGGTCGTGTCACATCCAAGGTGGGCGCTTTCGTGCAAACGACTTTTGATGGCGTGGAAAGAAAAAATCTGATTCTCGATAACACGGACATTCGTTTTGCAGATCAAGCAAGCCTGGGGAGCCAGCAATTTGTTTATGGCATATCAGCGAATAACTCCCCCACCGTTTCAGATCTTTGGAACACTACGCCCGCATGGAGTTTGCCGGCAACGTCGTCAGCCTTGGCGCCGACCCCGGCCGCCGGAACCCTGATCGAGTCGCTGGCCGGCCAAGTCGGTGGCGTAACTGCCTATATGATGTGGAATAACCTTCTATACGTTGAAAGCGGTGGCTATGCCAGTCTTCCCAGAAATGTGCAGCAAACGGTGAATACGTTCGATCCCGAGCAAAATAAAATCGACGGCGGTGCGCCTTACTGGCGTGTTGCGCTGCAGCACAATCATCAGGGACACTACGGCGCAATCGGTTCTTTTGGCATGAGAGCAAATGTAAATCCGCAGCGAATGCAGGGTGCTGGCACCGACCAGTATACTGATTTTGGGTTTGATGCCACCTACCAGTATCTGGCAAATCTCAGGCATATATTTGAACTCACCGCCACTTACATCCGCGAGAACCGGGATATGAATGCCAGCATGGCGTTGGGACTGGCAGAAAAAAAGCACAGCAGTCTTGATACGGTTCGCGCCAGAGCCGCTTATACATACCAGCAAACCTATAGTCTTAGCTTGCATTATGGCCAAACTTCGGGAACGGCAGATAATGTCATATATTTCTCTACCGACTCTATCAGCGGCAGCCGCTCGGGCAAACCGAATAATCAGGCATTCACTGCTGAGCTGAGCTACGTTCCTTTTGGCAAAACCACCTCAACCTTAAGTACATTCGCGAATGTTCGACTGGCAGCGCAGTACGTCCACTATTTTCAGTTCAATGGAGGTATTCGCAATTACGACGGCTTGGGTCGCAATGCGAGCGGCAACAATACGCTGTTCCTGAGCGGTTGGCTGGCGTTCTGATTTAAAACAGATAATCCATTAGGCGGCTCTGCGAGCCTGCGCGAGTGCTGGCCGTCAGGTTGCGGTCTTTTCGCCGCTTGCTCGGCGTCCATGGACCAGGCTATGGACTTCTCTCAACCGGCAAAACTGTCTCGCCACCTGCCTCGCCATCATCCAGCGTCCTAATGGATTGTCTGTGTTAAATGGAGTAACGTGATTCTGGCATATGGGAACGTTAGGCAAAAAAAGACCTGCCGAAGCGAGTTTGAAGGGCCAAAAGGAGAAGTAAACTGCTTCAAGTTTTTGGCCGAATCGGAGGGTATAAATAATTTATACAAAATTATTTATACCCTCCGATCGTCTTCGGGAGGTTTATCCGCGCTGTACAGGATACGCTTAGACGGGAACTGTTTCGGCTCGGCCGGGGCTTTTGGTTCAGCCCATGCGCATTCGTGGGCAGTAACCGATGAGGCAATTGAAGTCTATATTCGTTCGCTTGTCGCCGCACCTCAGCGTGCACGATCCGGAATGCTACATTCCGGGATTCAACCATCGTCAGACAGCGAGTCGAATCTAAATTGAGGGTTGCGAATGCCGGCCCTCATCGTTCAAAAGGCAGGGCGACATCTTCTTCAATGTAAAGCCGCCGCAAGAACCCAGCGACAAACCGCGGGCGCATTGGAAGTGGAATTATAATTGGATCTTCATGCAAGATCGAATTTGAAAGCAAGACTCGGAGTGCGACAGATTGCCGACATTGATAAATTGATAATCGTTATCAATGTCATGCAACCTTTAAAGGAGCACATCATGAACGCGTTAACGAGAAAGGCGCAGTTCGCCGCCGAAACGATCAGTGATCCCCGTTGGGCCTCCGTTGTCGCGCGTGATACCGAAGCTGACGGCAAGTTTTATTACGCGGTCAGAACCACGGGCGTGTATTGCCGTCCTTCCTGCGCGGCCCGTCCTGCGCGGCCCGAGAATGTCGGTTTTTACACCACGCGCGAGGAAGCGGAGGAAGCGGGCTTCAGGGCCTGCAAACGCTGCCAGCCGGACAAACCCCCGCAGGCTGAGCAATATGCAGCCA
Organism: Nitrosospira sp.; assembly: GCA_039936855.1. Classification (GTDB taxonomy): domain Bacteria; phylum Pseudomonadota; class Gammaproteobacteria; order Burkholderiales; family Nitrosomonadaceae; genus Nitrosospira. Next base: position 4,742 of record JBDTHR010000160.1, read on the forward strand.
AGGTTACGCAGGCCTGCCACATTATCGAAGGATCGGAAACCGCGCCAGTCCTGGAAAAGCTGGCAGCGCAGGTTGGCATGAGTCCCTATCACTTTCATCGCACGTTCAAACAGGTCACCGGGCTGACGCCCAGGCAATATGCGGCGGCGCAGCGCGAGAAAAAGGTGCGCAATGAACTTGGCCGTGGCAGTGCAGTAACGGATGCCATTTTTGATGCCGGTTACAATTCCAGCAGCCGCTTTTACGAAAAATCAGGCAAAGTGCTTGGAATGACGCCGAGCAACTATCGCGCTGGCGGCACGGATACCGAAATTCGCTTTGCCGTCGGGGAATGTTCACTCGGATCGATATTGGTTGCCCAAAGCAGCCGTGGCATTTGCGCGATTCTCCTGGGTGATGATCCCGATAAGCTGGTACACGACCTGCAGGATAATTTTTCACATGCCAATCTCATCGGCAGTGATGCAGCTTTTGAAGAACTTGTCGCAAAGGTGGTTGGTTTTATCGAGGCGCCGGGTATTGGCCTGAATCTTCCGCTGGATGTGCGCGGAACCGCGTTTCAACAACGGGTGTGGCAGGCGCTGCGCGAAATTCCAGTGGGACAAA
>JBDTHR010000161.1:0-6741 GCA_039936855.1 Nitrosospira sp.
TTGCGGATAGACCACATTCTATTAAGTAAAGACCTTGTGGAAGCCTGTACCGCGTGTGTAATCGACAGAGAAACGCGCAAACTCGAAAGGCCTTCCGATCACGCACCGGTAATGGTGGAACTGGCAGCCTCTCTGCCATGAAGAATCGCAGCAGAAAAGCGACTGCGTGAGGGCAGATACTGAGGATTTTGAAGGCTGATAGTTATTCTATTGATCGAAAAAGGCAGCGAAATATGAACCAACCCGACGCTTTTGCGGGCGCTTTCCTTTAAGGCCGACAGGCCTCTGGAAAATCTGGTTCGATCAAACGCCTTCTGCGCCAGCCGCTAGCAGCATCTCGGCGGCGTGCTTGCGGGTGGTGTCGGTTATTTTCACGCCGCCCAGCATTCGCGCAATTTCCTCGATCCGCTCCTGCTTTTCAAGCACAGCAATGCGGCTCGATACGTTTCGAGGGTTGGCGGTATCGGCCGATTTGGTGACCTGCCATTGGTGGTCTCCCGCCGATGCAACCTGGGCTAGATGCGTTATGCACAATACCTGGCGCTCCGCGCCCAGTTTTTTCAGCATTCCCCCCACCATTTCCGCGACTCGACCGCCAATACCTGCGTCTACCTCATCGAATATGAGCGTGGGTGTCGTACCGAGCTTGCTTGTGATGACATGTATCGCCAGGCCGATCCGCGACAATTCTCCGCCGGACGCAACTTTTGCCAATGGCCGCAATGGCAGGCCTTGATGGGCTGAAACCTGGAACTCGATTTGCTCCATGCCGTTCGCACTGCCTTGCTCGAGCGGGGTCAGCGTTACCGAAAACTCTCCCCCTGCCATCGCCAGGGTTTGCATCGCGCCGGTAACCTGCCGGGAAAGCGTGACCGCTGCACCTGTCCGCCCTGCACTCAATTTTTTTGCCAGCTTGAGATATCCATCCCTGGCTATTGCCTCCTGCCTCGCCAGCGACTCGCCATCGTCTTTGTGGCCCAGTTCTTCCAGTCGCTCCGTGACCGTCCTCAGCAGTTCCTGCAACTGATCGGGGACGACACGGTATTTTCTGGCCGTAGCGTGAACCGCTACCAGGCGCGCCTCTATTTCCTGCAGACGTTGAGGATCCAGATCAAGACGCTGCTGATAACGCCCAAGTTCATACACGCCTTCCTGTAACTGTATTTGCGCCGGTTCAAGCAAATCAAGCACCGCTTTGAGGCTGTTATCGCACTCAAGTACCTGGTTCAGGCGCAGAATGACCGAATTTAGCTGGGATAGCGCGGCGGATTGGTCTTCCGACAGGGTTTCAAGCCCCATCTGCGTCGCCTCGAGCAAAGCGACCGCATGAGAGAGTCGACTGTGCTCGATTTGCAACGCTTGCCACTCATCAGGTGAAAAATTCAGTGCGGAGATCTCGCTTGCCTGCCACTCCAGTTGCTCGCGCTCCTGACTGAAAGCGGCAGCGTTTTTCTCCCGGGAAAGGCGCTGCCGCTGAAGCTCCTGCCAGTGTCGATACGCTTCGGCGACAGACTGCACCAATTGGCGATTGCCCGAATAAGCGTCGAGCAGTTCGCGTTGCGCCTCCTTGCGCAACAACGATTGATGCGCATGCTGGCCCTGGATATCCACGAGGTTCTCACCGACCGCATGCAATTGCTGCAATGTGGCAGCGCGGCCATTGATAAAACTACGGGAACGTCCGCCGGCATCCACCAACCGGCGCAACAGGCATATTTCGCGATCGTCATCTTGATTTTCGAATCCGTTTTCACACAACCATTCCGCGAGCTGCGGCAGTGCGCCGATATAGAACTCCGCGCTGATTTCAGCACGCTCGCAGCCATTGCGGACGACACTCGTTTCGCTGCGTTCACCCAGCACAAGCGAGAGCGCATCAATCAGAATGGATTTTCCGGCGCCGGTTTCGCCGGTAAGCACGGTGAAACCGGGAACAAACTCCAGTTCCATGCAGTCAACAATAACGAAATTCCGTATGCTCAGAAACTTTAGCATGCTTGCAGGCTCATGCCTGGTTTCTGGGTATGCCGCTCCAGCCAAGTTTTTCGCGGAGCATGCGGTAGTAACTGTGATCCGACGCGTGCAGCAATGTTACGGTATGGGGAGCGCGCCGCACGATTACCTTGTCATCTTGCCTTAAATTGTAATGTGAGTGGCTATCGGAGTGCACACGCGCGACCGCGGTGTGATGCATCAGGATTTCCACGACCGCGTCCGGCCCGACGATGATTGGACGGTTGCTTAGCGTATGGGGGCTCACTGGAACCAGCGCGATCAAATCAAGGCCGGGGTGAAGGATGGGCCCGCCTGATGACAATGCATAAGCGGTAGAACCAGTAGGGCTTGCGACAATCAGACCATCCGACCGCAGCGAGTATACATATTCGCCATTGATACGCACCTCGAACTCGATCATGTTACCGCCAACGCCGCGGTTTACCGCCACATCATTCAATGCCAGGGCGCTATATACCGTAACATTATCGCAGACCACTTCAACGTACAGCAACATGCGCCGCTCTTTGAAATATTGGCCATCCAGCATCGAGCCCAGCGTTTCGAGCATGGAGTCGATCGAAAGATCGGTAAGAAAACCGAGCCGGCCCTGATTAATGCCGACCAGCGGAACATTGAAGGGCGCAAGCTTTCGTGCAATGTTGAGCATTGTGCCATCGCCCCCCAGGACAATCGCCAGATCAGCACGTACACCGATTTCCTCCATGGTCATAGCAGGGTATGTTGCCTCTGCCACAACAGCAGCGGTAGATTGATCCAGCAGGACTTCCAGATTGCGCTTCTCCAAATACCTTCCCAGGCTCAACAGCGGAGTCACAATATCGGGATTTTTATGCTTGCCGATCAAAGCTATTGTTTTAAACGAAGAACTCATCGCCATATTGAACTGAAGAATAGGTGAAACCACTGATGAAGCCGACCTTTGGCAAAAAACATTACTTGAGATTAAACCATATCGGCACCGACGTGACAAAGTATTCCAGCCCCGTTATTGATATATTCAGCGCGGCGACCACGGCAGATATTTGCTGAAAGACCGCTTTGCAGGGAGCGGTTGTGCCGATCGCCGCAAAGCGGATCTGAATGGTATTTTTGCAATTGAAGGCAAAATGAGATATCTATCAACCAGAGAATAGAGCACCGCCAATAATGCTGGATGTGTTGGTGTCTTCAGAATTACCCATGCCTTTCCTGTGTAGCTCGGAAACAGCAAGACTCATCAGCCGGTAGAATGAATCCTGGTGTAAAATAGTAAAATGCTAAATGAGCGCGCCAAAATCCTGCTGAAGACTCTGGTCGAACGGTATATCACCGAAGGTCAGCCGGTAGGTTCTCGCTCGCTCTCCAAGTTCTCGGGCCTTGATCTGAGCCCAGCAACAATTCGTAATGTGATGGCGGACCTTGAAGAAATGGGTTTCGTCGCCAGCCCCCATACTTCCGCCGGACGCATACCTACCCATCAGGGTTATCGTTTCTTTGTGGACACGCTGCTGGTGGTAAAGCCTCTGGATGTCATTGAGATCCATCAGCTTCAAGACCAGCTTCATCCGGATAATCCTTCAAGATTGATTAACGCGGCTTCACAATTACTGGCGGAATTGACACACTTCGCTGGCGTGGTGGTAGCTCCCAAGCGGAGTACCGCCATATTCCGCTATATCGAATTCATGACCTTGTCGGAAAAGCGCATTCTGCTCATCATCGTGACGCCCGAAGGGGATGTGCAGAACCGCGTGCTCTTTACAGACCGTACATACAGCCAAGCCGAATTGACGGAAGCGGCCAATTTCATTAACCAGAATTATGCGGGTTGCGCCATTGATGAAATCCGCACTCGTCTCCAGAGCGAACTGAAGCAATTGCGTCATGATACGACGCATCTCATGACTGCCGCTATTGAAGCGGGAGGGGCGGCAATCAGGGAGAACAGTGAAAACGTGGTCGTAGCAGGCGAACACAAGCTGCTTGACGTGCATGACTTGTCGAGTAATACAACCAGCCTGAAGAAGCTGTTTGATCTCTTCGAGCGAAAAACCGCGTTGTTGCAGTTGCTGGAATTCAGCCGTAATGCGGAAGGCGTGCAGATCTTTATCGGCGGGGAATCCGGCGGCGTGACTTTGGATGAGTTCAGCATGGTTACCGCACCGTATGAAGTGAATGGAAAAATTGTCGGCACCGTCGCAGTGATCGGCCCCACGCGGATGGCTTATGAAAGAGTCATTCCAGTTGTGGATGTGACTGCCAGGCTGCTTTCCAGCGCGCTATCGTACCATTAGCCACTTCGCCCAATGGTGAAGCCGCCAGGTTTATTCCTGAACGCGTGTGAATCATTCAGTCGTTCCTCCGCCCCATCAATCTGCTTTCTGACGCACTATTCCTGCTTTTCCGGAAAGGGGATCACCACGACGCTGCGAGGTGCTGCGCCAACATCGCAGGTATAGTTATAGTAGTAGAGCCGAAGAAGTTATCAACAACGCGGTTTTTTTGATGAGAATTGGAATATGTTGATAGCGCCCCCTGTTCATCAGCATGGCACGCCCAGCCAGACAGGCATTTTACTGGTCAATCTCGGTACGCCTGAAGCGCCCACCGCTCAAGCGCTGCGACCGTATCTCAAGCAGTTCCTGAGCAGTCCGCGCGTAATCGAATTTCCGCGGTGGGTATGGTGGCCGATCTTGAACGGCATCATACTGAACACGCGTCCAAAAAAATCGGCAGAGAAATATGCGCTGATCTGGATGGCGGAAGGTTCGCCGTTGAAAGTTCACACTGCTCGACAGACCAACCTGTTGCGCGATGTGCTGGCCAAACGTGCCGACCCGGCACCGATAGTTGAATATGCGATGAGTATAGGCAATCCTTCCATCGCCGAAGTGTTGCGAGGAATGAGGCAGAATGGCTGCGAGCGCATTCTGGTGCTGCCGCTTTACCCCCAGTATGCCGCGAGCAGCACAGCCTCCGCGTTCGATGAGGTATTTGCGCAACTGGGGAAGATGCGCAATACGCCGGCGCTGCGCACTGTGAAGCACTATCATGATCATCCCGGCTATATTGCCGCCTTGGCACAGAATATACGCGACTATTGGGCTGAAAACGGTCGCCCGGACAAGCTGGTAATGAGCTTTCACGGGGTACCGCGCTCAACACTGGATAAAGGTGACCCCTATCATTGCGAGTGCCAGAAAACGGGGCGATTGCTGGCGGAGGCGCTGGAATTGCATGCAAACGAGTACCAGGTCTGTTTTCAATCCCGCTTCGGCCGGGCTGAATGGCTAAGACCCTACACTGCGGCTACGCTGGAGCAACTCGGTAAGAAAAACACAAAACGCGTGGATGTCGTCTGTCCCGGTTTTGTTTCCGACTGCCTCGAGACGCTGGAAGAAATTGCCATAGAGGGGAAAGCTATCTTCACTCAGGCTGGAGGCCATGAATATCACTACATTTCCTGCCTTAATGAACGTGATGACTGGATATTCGCATTAGCGGACATCGCTCTCGCCAATCTACAGGGTTGGCTGGGGCTGGAAAGTGCAAAAGAAGAAAACGCGGAAGAGAAGCGGGCTCAGTCGCGGCAGCGCGCGCTCAAACTGGGGGCGCGCAATTAAGAAACTTCATGTGCCACGGTGAACTTAGCTTGCTGGCCGCCGCATCGACCTAAGCTGGAATCAAGCTGAATCCGGCAGTCAGCTCCTTATCCTTCAGCTCACTCGCCGATCAGGCGACAGAACCCAAAAGCCCAAAAGGAGTTTTGGGTGCCTGTAAACCTCCCCTTTTCAGTGAGCTCGCTACAACTCCCGCTTCCGGTTAAACCGCGTTACTCCAGTCGCTTGACTGGCACGTCTGATGCCCTGCGTTTTCCGAGCAAATTACGCGCGAATTGAACAATACCTGGAAGAACGGAAATAATGATGATGCCGAATATAAAAAAGGTCAGGTTGTTTTTCACTATTGGCACGTTGCCGAAGTAAAAACCGCCAAATACGAAAAAACCGATCCAGAAGACGCTGCCAAATGCGCTGTAGGCCATGAAACGAGGGTAGATCATGCGACCGATACCGGCCACGAAAGGCGCAAAAGTGCGAATGATCGGTAGAAAACGCGCAAAAATGATGGTTTTGCCGCCATGCTTCACATAGAACTGATTGGTTTTTTCCAGATGAGCGCGATTCAATAATCGTGAGTCTGCCCGGGAGAATATCCTGGGGCCAAAATAACGCCCTATCCAGTAATTGGTATTGTCGCCACAGAATGCCGCGATGATGAGAAGCGCGGCCAGCCATTGAACGTCCATTGCACCGGTTGCGGCAATCGCACCCGCCACGAACAGGAGTGAATCACCCGGCAGGAAGGGCGTCACGACCAATCCCGTTTCACAAAAAATGATCATGAACAGGATAAGATAAATCCAGTTGCCGTAATTCTGAACCAGCCAGATGAGATGCTTGTCCAGGTGCAGGATGATATCGATGAAGGTGGCGAGAATTTCCAAGAGAAGCCTTAAGTAGGGCCAGGATGAAGCTGACTGGCGGACAACAGGATGAGGCGGGCTAAACTTTGTGATTGAATCAGGGTAGCGCTTGCACCTCTTCCTTCTTTTCAGGCCTCACAATATCCTTGCGCGACACCCCCAGCAACATGAGGATAGGGCTTGCCACCAATACCGTGAGGTGAGGTTGACCTCCTGCACCCGGCGCCACGCCTCGAGGTCGGTGTCGAGGATCGAGT
>JBDTHR010000162.1:0-4607 GCA_039936855.1 Nitrosospira sp.
TGCTTCTAATCAGCTCACTGATTTCGGATGGATTTAACTGCATTTCAAATAGCTCCTAGCTTTTAAGTGCAACAGCCATGGCTTCCAGTTTAGCTCGCACGGAAGCGTCAAGCACCTCGTCGCCGACCTCAACTTTCACCCCGCCTATCAATTCCGGATCGATGCTTACTTTGGCTTCTATCTTGCGCTTGAACCTGGCCTCGAGGTCGGCCACGAGGTTTTTCAATTGTGCATCGCTCATAGCAAACGCGGAAGTTACTTTCGCGTCCAATACCCCGTCATGGCGGGTCTTGAGCTGCTCGAACATCTCGCTCACCTCCGGCAATGCTTCTATTCTGCCGTTTTCCGCAAGCAGCAAAACAAAATTGCGGCCTTCATTGGTGAGCTTGTCGCCGCATATGCCAAGAAGCAGTTCACCCAAGCGCCGGGGCGGAACTTTTGGATTGCCGATGAGCACGTTTATCTGCTCATCCATCGCTACTGCCGCTAGAAGCTGCAACATTTCGGACCAGGCGGGTAGCGTGCCACTGGTTTTTCCCAGCTTGAAAACGGCCTCTGCATACGGCCGCGCGATCGTGCGCATTTCGGCCATCGCCTAGAGCTCCGCTTTGATGGAAGCGAGCAAATCCGCGTGCGTTTTGGCGTCTACTTCACGGCGCAAAATCTTTGCGGCACCGGCTAAAGCCAGGTCCGCCACATTTTGACGCAATGTTTCCCTTGCACGAAATACTTCCTGCTCCACCTCGGCTTTGGCTCCGATAAGGATACGCCCGCCCTCATCTTTCGCGGCCGACTTTGCCTCCTCGACAATCTCGGAAGCGCGTTTTTCCGCCTGAGTGATGATTTCGGCCGCCCGCTGCTTGGCTTCCTTCACGACATCGGCGGAACGACGGCTGGCCAATTCGAGTTCACTTTTACCTCGTTCGCCTGCGGCCAACCCGTCAGCGATCGTCTTCTGCCGGTTTTCGATAGCGCGCATCAAGTGCGGCCAGACGAATTTAACCGTAAACCAGATAAAAATGGCGAACGCCATCGCCTGGGAAAGAAGCGTCAAGTTGATATTCATGGCTAGTCTCTGATAATGTTACCGGGAAGGGGCATTATTATTTGATGACGGCCAGCAACGGATTACCGAACGCAAAAAGCATGGCCAGACCAACACCGATAATAAACGAAGCATCGATCAACCCGAGCAGCAGGAATACTTTGCCTTGCAGTGTCGGAATCATTTCAGGCTGACGCGCAGCGCCTTCAAGGAAGCTACTGCACATGATACCGATACCGATACAGGCGCCGGCTGCGCCGAGACCGATCATCAGGCCGATACCAATGCCCGTATAGGCCTGAATCATCGCCAAGTATTGCAAATTATCCATCTCGTTTTTCCTCTCTTCGTGGTAGTAAATAGTAATCTGGAAAGCGGGGTAAAGCTGAATCAGTGGGATTCATGCGCCATGGAAAGATAAACGACCGTCAGCATCATGAAAATAAAAGCTTGCAGCGTGACAATCAAAATGTGGAAAATCGCCCATCCCGCACCAAGCACCGCACCGAATATCGTACCCGCCAGGCCGGTGGCAGCCCACATGCCGAGCAGCAGAAAAATAATTTCCCCGGCGTAAATATTTCCGTAGAGACGCAGGGAATGGGAAAGTGGCTTGGACACATATTCAACCAGATTGAAAAGCAGATTGACCGGCCACAGCAGGGGATTTTTGCCGAAGGGGGTGCAGACCAGCTCGTGTATCCAGCCGCCGAGTCCCTTGACTTTTATGTTGAAGAAAATCATCAGCAGCCAGACGGAAAGCGCCAGCGCAAATGTAGTGTTCACATCGGCGGTCGGAACGCTGCGCCAGGTGTGCAAACCCAATAATCCATAGACCGAGGCCATGATGTCTATCGGCAAAAAATCCAGTGCGCTCATCATGAACACCCAGACAAACACGGTAAGCGCCGCCGGTGCCACGAACGCATGCCGGTCACCGTGGAAAGTGCTCTTCACCTGGTTATCAATGAACTCGATAGCCAACTCGACGAATGCTTGGCGCTTACCGGGGACGCCGGAGGTCGCGCCGCGCACTACCCACCGCAGGAAGCCAAAGCTGATGATCCCGATCAGCGACGACATCACGAGCGTATCCACATGCAACGTCCAGAAAGAACCTTCACCTACCGAACTGGTGAGGTTCGTCAGATGGTGTTCCATGTATGAGCTTGGGGTGAGTTCCTTGTCCGATGCCATTTTTTGCCTATTCAAACTATTTAATTCGGGCAACCTTTGCGTCGTCCCTTACAAACAACGCCATTCCGAAAACCAGGACCGTCAGCGCGAATGTTCCGATAAACCCGGCCGCGACAACTTCCTTGTAAAGCGTCAGCACCAGCCAAAGCAGGATAATCATGACGATAATCTTCACCGCCTCCGCTTTTAGCGCCGTTATCAATACGCCCGTTGCGGTAGCGCCGCTGTACCGCGAAACCATCGCCGAAAAAGCCGCTGCGGAAACCAGACTGACCGCACCCCCCAACAATGCGGAAGCGGCGCCGTGAAATCCCCACAACAGGCCAAGACCCAGCACCATCGCCATGGTGACGATCAATTGCCAGCGCATGACGACGCGCACTGGCTCGTTTCTTATCAAAGGCATTGTTTTCTGGCGTCTGTCAGAGGCAACCGGCCAGCATGAAGCCAGTCGAATTGCCATTCTGTTTTCGGAAGACCTGATTTTCGTTCCAGCCGGCGCCCTCTTCGGGTTTTTTAGCCCATGCCGGATTGTAGAACCCGACGTTGGCTGATTTCAAAACACGCGGATTCTAAACTTCTTGAGCACGACAGTCAATTAAAACCACTTTTGGAGTGGGTAATACACGCGAGATTCGGGGGCGCCGAACCGCACTAGGCATACGCTCATGGCCATATTACAGCCTCAAGGAGGTGAAGGGTGCACGGAATCATTCTCGGAACGCCTCAGATATTAAACATCCTTATCCGGTGCGCGGTAAAATTCGACAAAAAAACGTGCGGCGCCCAAAGGCTCCACATGATGCAGAACCTCCGGCACAACGATCCCGACGTTGTCCGCAGACAACTCCGAGTCTGCACGGAGCGCCGCTACGCGATAGCGCAACTTTCCTTCCAGAACCGTTATTTTTGCCCAAGCACCGGCTTTTGTGGAATGGTCCTTCGTCAATGCGGCGGGAACCGATTCTTCCGTAAACACGGGCGTCCGCTTGTACGGAATAAAGCCATCGGGCATCTCGAATTTATCGCACCGAACGCAGTTGAGCATCTTTCCCAGCATGCCGTTACGGCCTTCTTCGGAATTAACCCACGGACGATTGATAAACGGCGGATTATGCCGCACATGCTGCGCATGGCCGCAACTGAGGAGCGCTATCGGGTCGCCTTCGCTATCCAGCGCGAATCCTGTAATGGGTCTTTCCATAAGTAATGAGAATGCCGTTAAAGTTTATTGACCGAGTCCTGCTAGATTGCTTATCGGACTGGTATTTTGAAAACAGTACCGGAACCCGGGATATGAAAATGCAGATGAGCTTATAAGGATGCCGCTAAACCGTTTCCACGGTCCTGAGCATATTTTGAACCATCCGAAGGGTTAAACGCACCGACCCCCTACCCCAAGGGGTAAACCGCGGGAGCTGATATAAATCGCTGTCCATCCGTGCTGCGCCATGAGCGGTTGAAACTGCCGCGTCGAAGCCCAGGCGCCTTACCATCCTGACGTGGTCGGGCAAATAGTCCTGTCCCGGTTTTCCGTTCGGGTACGCAAAAAGCCGTACCGGCGCGCGAATAATGCCTTCAAGTATTTCCTTGCCATGAGCGATGTCGGCAGAAGCCGCACTATTTTCCATTTTTGCGAGAATGGGGTGGCTAGCGGTATGCCCGCCGATTTCCATCCCGGCCCCGTGCAGAACCCTGACCTGACTCGAAGTCATCATAAGATCGCCGCTGGCACCTGGGGGGATGGGAATGAGCGCGCTCATTCCCGCTACTTTCGATTGCCGTGTCTCGAGAGGCAAATACTTGAGCGCGCCCAACAGACATTCGATGGCTTGACGGCGTTGGGGATTAGTTCCAATCTCGAATTGCCCCAACCTCAAACTGCTGAGGTCGATTATACCTGCAGTTGCATGTCGGATCAATTCGATGACTGTGTCGTTCCACATCCTCCCGCCGTCGAGAAAATTGGTGGCCACAAAAAAAGTAGCCGAAACGCCATATTTTTTCAAAATCGGCAAGGCGACTTCCGCATTGTCGGCGTAACCGTCGTCAAAGGTGATGCAGGCAGCGCGCGGTGGCAACTTCCCATGACGCAGGCCCTGTATTGCATCGAGAAGCGGTATTATCCTGAAGCAACCCGCAAGCTGTTCCATGTGCCGGTCAAAGTCTTCCGCATTGCCCTCTTCCGGAAATAACGGGTCCCGCCGAGACAATACGCGATGATAAATCAGTATAGACAAGCGGTTGCGTGAACCACCGGGAGAAAAGAGGTGCAGAAGCGCGCGACTCGGCAGTAGGATTCGAGGTTGCATAGGGTTAGAAGTGATTTGCGGCGTAGCCAGATTCATGCGTTGGCATGAACGAA
>JBDTHR010000163.1:0-14913 GCA_039936855.1 Nitrosospira sp.
CACGCAGGGTCAATGACGCCAGAGGGCGTTACATCGAATTCTGCAAAAGTACCTTTCCGAGTCATCTCGATCTGCGCGGTTTACGCATTGTGGTTGACTGTGCTCATGGGGCGACATATCAAATTGCCGGCCCGGTGCTGCATGAGTTGGGCGCGGATGTCATTGCCATCGGTGCGCAGCCTGATGGACTCAATATCAATCTCGAATGCGGCGCGACGCATAGTGCTTTCCTGCAGGAAGCGGTTCGGCTGCATCAGGCTGACATTGGCATTGCCCTTGATGGTGACGGCGATCGCGTAATCATGGCTGACGAAAAGGGCGTACTCTACGATGGTGACCGGCTGATCTATATCATCGCCAAGCATCGTCAGCGGAAGGGGTTGCTCAAGGGGGGGGTGGCCGGAACATTAATGACTAATCTGGCGGTAGAAAACGGTTTAAAAAAACTGGATATTCCCTTTGCTCGCGCTAACGTTGGCGATCGCTACGTATTGGAGCTCTTGCAGAAAGAAGGCTGGCAACTGGGCGGCGAAGGCTCTGGCCATATTCTTTGCATCGATAAGCATACTACAGGTGATGGCATTATTTCCGCACTGCAAGTGCTATACGCCATAAGAGACACCGCCAAAACGCTGCCGGAGCTTGCGCATGGCGTCACGCTTTATCCCCAACAACTGATTAACGTCAAGGTCCCCAAAGGGTTCGATTCGCGTGCCAATCTCGCGATCAAGGCGGTCCAGGCGGATGCCGAGCGTGATCTTGATGATAGCGGCCGCGTGCTGTTGCGCCCATCGGGCACAGAACCGCTGGTACGAGTGATGGTGGAGGGTGAGTCTAAACAGAAGGTTAAGCACTGGGCGGAAAAAATAGCAGATATCGTGCGAAACGCTGCAGTGGAATGAAAAACTGAAGAATCAGATGCAAGGCATTCCATCGTACCTGCGCGGACTTATCCAGACGTTTACAAGGAATGTCACAAGACGGTAATACTAATGATCTAGCATGACGATACTGCAAGACATAATATCTGATCATCCGACAAGTAACGGGGGAAATATTGAGGCTACCGAATAGTAACAAACTGGGATTGTCTGTCGTATTTGCCGGATTGATCGGTATCAACGGTATCGCGGGGGCTGATGCAATTGTGAAAATCGATGGTTCAAGCACTGTCTATCCCATTACCGAAGCAGTGGCCGAAGATTTTCAGAAAGAAAGAAAAGGTGCGGTTAAAGTGACGGTGGGTATTTCAGGGACGGGCGGCGGCTTCAAGAAATTCTGCCGTGGTGAAACGGACATCGTCAACGCCTCGCGCCCGATCCTGAAAAAGGAAATGGATGACTGCAAAAAAATGGGTATTCAATATGTCGAAATGCCGGTCGCATTTGATGCGCTGACTGTGGTAGTGAATCCCAAGAACAACTGGAGCAAAACGATTACTGTCGCAGAGTTGAAGAAGATCTGGGAGCCAGCGGCACAGGGAAAGATCACAAAGTGGAACCAGGTGAATCCAGCGTGGCCCAATGAGACGATAAAGCTCTACGGTGCGGGCGCGGATTCGGGTACTTTCGATTATTTTACGGAAGCCATTGTCGGTAAAGCCAAATCGAGCCGTGGGGATTTTACTGCTTCCGAGGATGACAATGTGTTGGTGCAGGGAGTGGCCAGCGACAAGAACGGCCTTGGATTTTTTGGTTTTGCCTACTACGCCGAAAATAAGAACAAACTGAAGGTGGTCGCCGTTGACGCAGGTAAGGGCGCTGTCGTCCCATCCGTCCAAACAGTGGAGGACGGAACTTATCAGCCGTTGTCCCGCCCTGTTTTCATCTATGTGAACATCAAATCGGCGGAGCGGCAAGATGTCAGGCAGCTTATCGAGTTTTACATGAAAAACGCGCCTGAACTGGTGCAAGAAGTCAAATTCTTTTCATTGCCGGTTCAAGCCTATGCTACCAACCTGGAGCATTTTGCCAAAAAAAAGGTGGGAACCGTGTTTGGTGGCAAGCCCGAAGTGAATCTCAGTATTGAAGAAGTACTCAATCGCGAGGCCAGCCTATAATTCCACTTGTAGTGGAGTGATGAGATTACGGGTGGGTTGAGGTGACGGAAGACGAGCGGCAGATCATACCGGTAGACGTAAACGAATTTACGGATCATTACCGGTACACAACGGTACGTTTCCCTGGCAGTTTCTTTTTTTCCTTTTTCTCGGTTTTCCCAAGCTCCGGGACCGGAGCCATTCCTCTACGGAAATTGCTCCGCATGCAATGCAGGAGTTCTTCTATTCCGCTTGTTACGACTTTGCCTTTTGCATGAGGCAGAATTGGGCGCGGGCGCAAATATATGGGAAAATAGGTTCTTGCAGCCATAAGTAGTAAAAGAACATCGATTTCCTTTTTGTTGTTTGTGTACTTTCATATCTTTTAAAAGGAACAGGTCGTGACTGTCATACGCTTACCGGACGGCTCAGAGCGCAGGTATGAACACCCGGTGACGGTAGGCGACGTCGCGGCATCGATTGGCGCAGGACTTGCTCGAGCCGCGCTGGCCGGCAAAGTGAATGGCAAGTTGGTGGATATATCCAGCACTATCGAAGCTGATAGCGACTTGACGATCGTTACTGAAAAGGACGCGGAAGGGCTGGAAATTATCCGACATTCCAGTGCTCACCTGTTGGCACATGCAGTGAAAGAGCTTTTTCCGGAAGCACAGGTAACCATTGGACCCGTGATAGAGGATGGCTTTTATTATGACTTTTCCTTCCACCGTCCATTCACCCCGGATGATCTGGCAGCAATTGAAAAACGTATGAGTGAAATCAGCGCGCGCAATCTGAAGGTTGAGCGCAAGGTTTGGGAGCGTTCCCAGGCAATCAATTTTTTCAAGAACCAGGGCGAGCACTACAAGGCGCAGATCATCGAAGGCATTCCTGGCAATGAGGAGGTTTCGCTTTATTCTCAGGGAAATTTTACTGATTTATGCCGGGGTCCGCATGTGCCTGTCACATCCAGACTCAAGGTTTTCAAGCTGATGAAGCTAGCGGGAGCGTATTGGCGCGGCGACTCGCGGAATGAGATGTTACAGCGAATTTATGGCACCGCCTGGGCTAGAAAGGAAGATCAGGACGCCTATCTGCGTCGCCTTGAGGAAGCGGAAAAGCGGGATCACCGCAAGCTCGGCAAACAACTGGATTTGTTTCATATTCAGGAAGAAGCACCGGGTATGGTATTCTGGCATCCCAAAGGCTGGATTATATGGCAGGAGATAGAGCAGTATATGCGGGAGATATTCCGTAATAACGGCTATCTGGAAATCCGCACGCCCTCGATATTGGATAAAGGTCTATGGGAGAGATCAGGGCATTGGGAAAATTTCCGCGAAAATATGTTTATCACCCAATCGGAAGAGCGTGAATTTTCGATCAAGCCCATGAATTGTCCGGGTCATGTGCAGGTGTTCAAGCAGGGATTGAAAAGCTATCGGGACTTGCCGTTGCGCCTGGCCGAATTTGGTTCGTGTCATCGTAATGAGCCATCCGGCGCCCTGCATGGAATTATGCGAGTGCGAGCGTTTACTCAGGACGACGCGCATATTTTCTGCACTGAGGCCCAAGTACAGGGTGAGGTGATACAATTTATTGATCTGTTGCAGAAAGTTTATACTGATTTCGGCTTTGATGAGCTTCTGGTGAAGTTTTCAACCCGTCCCCAAAAACGCGTGGGTTCCGAGGCGCAGTGGGATAAGGCGGAAGCCGCATTAAAAGCTGCATTGGATCACAAGAAGTTCATATGGGAGCTGCAACCCGGCGAGGGCGCCTTCTACGGACCAAAAATCGAGTTTTCGCTCAAGGATAGCATTGGCCGTTTGTGGCAGTGCGGTACTCTCCAGCTTGACTTTTCCATGCCGGAGCGGCTGGATGCCGAATTTGTAGCGGAGGATAATTCCCGTCGCGTGCCAGTCATGCTGCACCGGGCGATTCTCGGGTCACTGGAGCGCTTCATTGGCATCATCCTGGAAAATCATGCGGGCGCCTTGCCACTGTGGCTTGCACCTGACCAGGCGGTAGTATTGAATATTTCTCAAGGACAAGCGGAATATGCCCGGAAAGTAGCCGAAGAGCTCAAGCATAACGGCATACGAGCGTGCGCGGACTTGAGAAATGAGAAAATAACTTATAAAATACGAGAACATAGTTTACAAAAGTTGCCCTACCAGATCATCGTGGGGGAGAAGGAAGTAGCTGCGCAAACGATTTCAGTACGAACACGGGTAGGCACCGATCTCGGTCAGATGTCTTTGCCGACGTTGATAGAATGGCTTAAAGCAGAGATACGTCTGAGAGCGAGAGAGGTTTAATTTATTAACATATTTGGGGAATTACTATAGTTCAAGAAAAAGCAGCCCGTATCAATCAGGAGATTAATGCGCCCGAGGTGCGCTTGATTGGTGTAGATGGAGAGCAAATAGGCATAGTCGCGCTGGCGGCCGCCAACACTCTGGCGGAAGAAGCCGAAGTCGATTTGGTTGAAATTGCCCCCACCGCTCGACCGCCCGTGTGCCGATTGATGGATTATGGCAAGTTTCGTTATCAGGAGAGCAAGAAAAAACACGAAGCCAAGCTTAAACAGAAACAAATCCAGATCAAGGAAGTCAAGTTCCGGCCCAACACGGATGATGGAGATTACAACATCAAGTTGCGTAACCTGATCAGTTTTCTGGAGGAAGGTGATAAAGCCAAGATCACGTTGCGGTTTCGCGGACGTGAAATGGCACATCAGGAGTTCGGTGTGCGTCTGCTTGAGCGCGTCCGGGATGATCTGGAGCCGCATGCGGTAGTTGAGCAGTTTCCCCGGATGGAAGGACGGCAAATGGTGATGGTGCTATCTCCGCGAAAGAAAGAAGTAGCAGTCAAGCCAAAGGAAGAGAAGCCGAAGAGCGTTACGGAGACCGATGTAGTCCGCGATTAAAGACGTAGTAAACTCACTTGGCTATCGAGCAGTCGCCGGAAGTTGGAAAGATAGCGGTTGCTTATTCAAGCGGGAATCAGGTAACGCGAAATTGGGTGCCGGTGTGATATTGCGCCATTCGAAAAATAAGTGATCTCCGGGTTTAAAGTGTTCCGATCAGGAAACACCCGGCGTCATGTTAAAGCAGGAGTAATGCAATGCCCAAGATGAAAACAAAGAGTGGGGCTGCAAAGCGCTTCACAGTGCGAGCAGGCGGCAGCATCAAGCGCGCACAGGCGTTCAAACGTCATATTCTTACCAAGAAAAGCACGAAAACCAAGCGCCAGCTACGGGGTACCGTGGATGTTCACTGCAGTGATGCGCCGTCGGTGCGCGCCATGTTGCCTTACGCCTAGGAGAAACGGATATGCCAAGAGTAAAACGTGGTGTAACGGCTCACGCTCGTCACAAAAAAATTCTGGATCTGGCGAAAGGCTATCGCGGCCGCCGCAAAAACGTCTATCGTATTGCAAAGGAAGCGGTGATGAAAGCGGGGCAATATGCGTACCGCGACCGCCGCCAGAAGAAACGTCAGTTTCGGGTTTTGTGGATTGCTCGCATCAACGCCGCTGCGCGTGAGTGCGGGTTGCCCTACAGCGTTTTCATGAACGGCTTGAGGAAAGCCGCGATTGAAGTGGACCGCAAGGTCTTGGCTGATATTGCTGTATTTGATAAGCCGGCTTTCGCAAAAATAGTTGAGCAGGCCAAAGCCAGCTTGGCCGCATAGCAGTAGTAGCAAAAAAAAGCTGCGAGGAGGCTAAAGGCAGAGACGCCTTGCCTCCTTTTTTCTTGTAGAAATCCGGCAATCCATCCCGTTTTCGTTTGCTTATGACTAATCTGGATCACCTTATCAGTGAAGCCATTCATCTGTTCAATTGCACAGATGAAATTGTAGAACTGGAGCAAATCAAGGCACGTTACTTAGGTCGGCACGGCCGTCTGACGGAATTACTTAAGGGATTGGGCAAGCTCCCGCCGGAAGAGCGTCCTGCCGTCGGACATCGCATAAACCAGGCGAAGGAAACCTTGGAAGCCGCACTTAACTTCCGACGGGATGCGATACAAGAAAAAAAAATGGAGGCACAGTTACTTGAGGAAGCATTGGATGTGACGCTGCCCGGACGCGGTTTGGGAGTCGGTGGGCTGCATCCAATAACGCGGACCCTGGAACGCATCCAGTCACTATTCCATTCAATCGGGTTTACTGTAGCCACGGGTCCCGAGATTGAAACCGATTTTTACAATTTTACCGCGCTTAATATTCCGGAAAATCATCCGGCGCGCGCAATGCACGATACCTTTTATGTCGATGATGAGACTGGCAGGTATTTGCTGCGTACACATACTTCGCCGGTTCAAATCCGCTATATGGAGAAAAACCAGCCACCTTTAAAGGTGATCGCGCCAGGAAGAGTCTACCGTTGCGACTCTGATTTAACCCATACTCCCATGTTTCATCAGGTTGAAGGCCTGTGGGTGGATGAAAATGCCAATTTTTCAGCGTTGAAAGGGGTCCTGGCTGATTTCATGCAACAATTTTTCGAGCGCGATGACTTGTCGGTGCGCTTCCGTGCTTCTTTTTTTCCTTTTACCGAGCCTTCCGCTGAAATGGATATCCGTTGCGTGAAGTGCGAAAATGGTTGCCGCATATGCAGTTATACCGGATGGCTGGAAGTGCTGGGGTGCGGAATGGTGCATCCTAACGTTCTCAAGCATGTTGGCATAAACAGCGAAAAATATATTGGTTTCGCTTTTGGGTTGGGGGTTGAGCGGTTGGCAATGCTGCGGTATGGCGTAAGCGATTTGCGGTTGTTTTTCGAAAATGATTTACGATTTTTGAAACAGTTTAATTAAAAAACCTGAAAGACTAACGGGATTGCCGGAAACGCCATGTTGCATTCTCCCCTCAATTGGTAAATCCATATATCTGGACAGGCACTAACGCAGGCATGCCTGGGTAGTGCGGATACTTCTCGCGAATAACCCAAGAACGGCGAGGTTACGCGAACGCTGGAGCGCAAGTATGACTCGGGAGCAGTGGATAAGCGGTAATCGCCAAACACATACCTCGTTATCCTGAAAGGCTCCCTTGAGTACGCTCGGTCTGCTCTTCCGCTAAGAGAAATAAATCCAAATGAAATATTCAGAAAACTGGCTTCGAACTTTCGTTAACCCACTGCTATCGACAAGCGACCTTGCTCAGGCGCTCACCATGGCTGGCCTGGAAGTTGAAGCTGTTGAACCGGTCGCGCCGGTTTTTAGCAGGGTAGTGGTGGCCGAAGTGCTATCCGTGCACAAGCATCCGGACGCCGACCATCTTTATATATGCAAAGTCAATGCCGGTTTGGTGAACGCTGATGAGCCGCTGCAGATTGTTTGCGGTGCGGCAAATGTTCGTGCCGGGGTGAAGGTGCCGTGTGCGCTGGAAGGAGCGGAACTGCCGGGCCTTACCATTAAACGGACGAGGATACGAGGAATCGAATCCGCCGGAATGTTGTGCTCAGCCAAGGAACTGGGTTTGGAAGAAGTCGCGACTGGTTTGTTGCTGCTTCCGGATAGTGCGCCAACCGGTGAGGATTTTCGACGTTATTACGACCTTGAGGATAACCTCCTCACACTCAAGCTGACGCCCAATCGCGGGGATTGTCTTGGATTATTCGGCATAGCGCGGGAAGTGGCCGCAATTACATTCGAAGAACTCAAGCCGCTAACGATCAAACCGATTGCAGACCTGCTGGATGACACTCTGGCGATACAAGTCGATGCGCCGGACGCCTGTCCGCTTTACTGTGGCAGGGTGGTACGTGGCGTTTTCCTCGACGTTCCCACCCCTCAGTGGATGATCCGTCGCCTGGAACGTAGCGGCTTGCGTACTATCAACGCTGTGGTTGACATCACTAATTATGTAATGCTGGAGACCGGTCAGCCTCTCCATGCTTTCGATCTCGCGAAGATTGAATACGCACTCAAGGGGTCAATTCATGTGCGCTATGCCAAGCCTGGCGAAAAGCTCGAATTATTGAATGGAGAAGACCTTGTGCTGCACCCCGGCATGCTGGTCATAGCGGATGAGGTCAAGCTGCTGGCGCTCGCCGGTATCATGGGCGGAAATGAGAGTGGGGTGGTTCAGGGGGCAACCGATATATTTCTGGAAAGCGCTTTTTTCAGTCCTGAGGTGATCTCCGGTAAATCATTTTCCCTCGGATTCAGTTCAGATTCGGCGTATCGCTTCGAGCGCGGTGTAGATTTTGGCGCGACGCGTGATGCGATGGAGCGCGCAACGGGTTTGATCCTGGATATTTGCGGCGGTGGGACGGGGCCAATTACCGAGATCAGAGGCAAGTTGCCGCAACGCGACCCCATCCGTCTTCGCGCGGAACGGACCCGGCGAGTGCTGGGCATCGATCTTGGTGAAGCCAGAATTGCTGAATTATTCCACCGCCTGCAATTCGATTTCTCCGCGACAGGGGATATCTTCCAGGTTACGCCGCCAACTTACCGCTTTGATCTTGCCATCGAGGAAGACCTGATCGAGGAACTGGCACGCATACACGGTTACAATCATATCCCCGCTACCCTGCCCCGGATGAAGCTGGGCATGCTGCCTGCGCCTGAAACATTAAAAACTTCCGCACAGTTGAGAGAAACCATGACAGGACGGGATTATCAGGAAGTCATCAATTATGCATTCGCAGATGCCTCCTGGGAATCGGAACTGGCCGGTAACAACACACCGGTAACACTGAAAAATCCTCTGTCCAGTCAGTCAGCAGTAATGCGCAGCAGCCTGATCGGCGGCCTCATATCAAACCTGCAATTCAATCTTAACCGTAAGCAGCCCCGAATACGTTTATTTGAAGTTGGGGATTGTTTTGAAAAAAGCGGCGAGGTCTATGCGCAACATGAAAAATTAGCGGGCCTTTGCTACGGGGATGCAATGGCCGAGCAGTGGGGTGAACGCGCGCGCGCGTTGGATTTTTATGATGTGAAAGCAGATATCGAAGCACTGTTTTGTCCAGCAACCGTTGAAGTTGAAGCGGCGCCCCACCCCGCGCTGCACCCCGGAAAATCCGCTTTGATCCGCCGGGATGGCAAAGTCGCCGGCCATCTCGGGGAGCTTCATCCTCGCTGGCAACAAAAGTTTGGTTTGCCCAAATCGGTTGTGTTGTTCGAACTGGAGGTGGCTAGCATAATGATACGAACTCTGCCGAAAGCGGCAGAGATTTCAAAATATCCACCGATACGACGGGATATCGCGGTAGTGGTGCCGGAGGATGTTGGCGTTCAGGTAATGCTGGACTGCATGCACGCCGAGAAATTACCCGTCATTTCGGAAATTTCCCTGTTTGATGTGTATCATGGCAAAGGTATGGAAAATGGCAAAAAAAGTCTTGCATTCCGTATGTTATTACAAGATACTCAAAAAACGTTAACCGACGCGGAAGCAGATCGAGCTGTCGCACAGCTGATAAATGTTTTGCAGAATCAGTTCGGAGCGAAGCTCCGCAGCTGATTAAAGCCGTGGAATTATCAGAGGAGCTACGTATAAGCTGGCAACTGCTGTGTCAGCGAGACGGTAGCCGTCCACAGTAGCATCGTGACTCGTAGATACCCAGTTGTGGTGAGATTGCAGTAGGCGGAGTGAAGATTCTGTTTCCCCGCAGCCATATAAGGCCGATCCGTTCGATGGCTGCGTCGGTGAATCGAATACTCGATGTTGTGCTTGCAGGCCATGCCCAGGCAACCACCGCGTCTTTTGGTCTTCTGTTTTACCAACTCAGAGGCCAATTGACTGCTCCGTCGAATTTATCCAGAGGCTACCGGGTTTGAAAGTAACTATACAGGTGAGGGAGATTATGACCTTAACAAAGGCCGAGCTGGCAGATTTGCTTTTTGAAAAAGTCGGATTCAACAAGCGCGAAGCCAAAGACATGGTGGAATCTTTTTACGAGGAGATCCGCATCGCCTTGCAAAACGGTGACGGCGTCAAGCTTTCCGGTTTTGGCAATTTCCAGTTGCGCGACAAACCGCAACGTCCAGGTCGCAACCCCAAGACGGGTGAAGAGATCCCTATTACCGCCAGAAGAGTAGTCACTTTTCACGCCAGCCAGAAATTGAAGGCGATGGTGGAAAAAAATCAGGATGGAAAGCGTAACGCCTAGTAACGCTTTGCCGCCCATTCCGGCAAAGCGTTACTTCACCATTGGCGAAGTTAGCGAGTTATGTGGCGTTAAGCCACATGTATTGCGGTATTGGGAGCAGGAATTTACACAGCTGAAACCCGTCAAGCGGCGCGGCAACCGACGCTATTATCAGCGCCATGAAGTGTTGCTGATTCGCCGTATCCGGGAGTTGCTCTACGAACACGGTTTCACCATTCATGGCGCTCGCAGCCGTTTGGGGCAAAATATGGTCGAGGTAGCTCTTCCCGCTTCCCCTTCGGTTGCCCCGCATCCCGCGTCAGTCAATCTGATGCTATTGAGAGACGAAATCAAAAGTGTTGTGTCATTACTTCGATCTTGATCCATTCAGGTAGTCCCGCTCTCGCTTTACGGTTTGCAAAGCAGTAATAAGAATTTCCGAGGTTCCTTACCTCCTGGCTTGTTGTTATAATTCCACTTTCGGGGCGTAGCGCAGCCTGGTAGCGTACTTGCATGGGGTGCAAGTGGTCGGAGGTTCAAATCCTCTCGCCCCGACCAATCAAGCTTACGGGTTGATTCATGCTGTAGCGCATTGCGCATATATCAATACCGCTTGCGAACGTTTTCCTCCCGCCAGGGAAAAAAATTACTTGGGTAACTGTTCGAATGCGCATATTGCTCAGTAACGATGATGGGTATTTTGCGCCGGGACTCGCCTGTCTTGCCGAAGCGCTTTCCGTTATTGCAGATATCACCGTGGTTGCGCCTGAGCGCGACCGAAGTGGTGCCAGCAACTCTCTTACGCTCGATCGGCCCCTGAGTCTCCGCAAATCCCATAATGGATTCTTTTATGTCAATGGCACGCCTACGGATTGCGTGCACCTCGCGGTCACTGGTATGCTTGATTCGTTGCCGGATATGGTGGTGTCGGGGATAAATGATGGCGCCAACATGGGCGACGACACGATTTATTCCGGTACCGTAGCGGCTGCGACCGAAGGTTTCCTGCTGGGCATACCTTCTATCGCCATTTCTCTTGCCAGCTTTTCCACCGGTAATTTTTCCACCGCAGCACGTATCGCGACTGAAATAGTACAACGGTTCCAAAACGACAAGCTTCACGGGACCGTATTGCTTAACGTCAATGTACCCGACATCCCGTACGACGAATTGCAAGGTATGGAGGTTACCCGCCTTGGCCGCCGGCATAAGGCGGAGCCCGTGGTCAAATCGCGTAGCCCGCGCGGAAATGCGGTTTACTGGGTAGGCGCCGCCGGGCCTGCTCAGGATGCGGGAGAGGGGACGGATTTTCTTGCCATTCAGCGTAACCGTGTATCGGTGACCCCGCTGCAAATTGACTTGACACGATATGGGCAGTTGGATGCAGTAAAAGAGTGGTTGAAATAGCAGCACAGTGTTTTGGTTGTCGTGCATGGTTGAACACCACCCGTTCAAGGTATCGCTAATTTGAGCACCCACTACTCCGGTATCGGCATGACGTCGGCGCGTACTCGTGCGCGTATGATCGAACGTCTGCGCGCGCGAGGCATCGTTGATGAAGTGGTGCTGGCGGCAATGAGCGTCGTTCCCCGCCACATCTTTGTCGAGGAAGTCCTGGCAAACCGTGCTTATGACGATGTTGCATTGCCTATCAATTTCGGTCAGACCATTTCGAGTCCATTTACCGTAGCGCGCATGAGTGAACTGCTGCGCGCGGGTTCGGGGCTCGACAAGGTGCTTGAGA
Source organism: Nitrosospira sp. (assembly GCA_039936855.1). GTDB lineage: Bacteria > Pseudomonadota > Gammaproteobacteria > Burkholderiales > Nitrosomonadaceae > Nitrosospira. Next base: position 11,892 of record JBDTHR010000163.1, read on the forward strand.
TCGGTTCTGGCTGCGGCTACCAGACAGCTGTATTGGCGCAGTTTGTCCGGGAGGTTTATTCGGTCGAGAGAGTTGGACCCTTGCTTACTCGCACTCGCACCCGTTTGCGACAACTGCGCCTTAACAATGTTCGACTGAAGCATGCTGACGGTTTGCTCGGGTTGTCCGAGTCCGCACCATTCGATGGTATTATTTTTACCGCCGCGGCCACACATATTCCAGCAACATTATTTGAACAGTTAGCGATTCGCGGCAGAATAGTTTTTCCCAAGGGAAGCCAGGATCAGTATCTGTGCGTTATCGAACGGAATTTGCAGAAATATACTGAGACTATATTTGACGAGGTTAGGTTTGTCCCGATAGTACCCGGAATCTGGAAACGTTAAACGACGCCAAACAAGAGACGGGAATGAGGTGTGCAAGAACCAGCCAGAAGTATCTTAACGGTGGCGCATTGTGCCGCAAAACTTTCAGGGAACGTTATTTATTCCGTATGAGTAATTTTTTTTCTTCAGCCTATTGCTCACTTCTCGTTTTATGCTTTTTGGTTACGGGCTGTGAATCCACGCCCTATCGCGCGCCGGTAGTCGATAGCGGCGCGGTAAATCCGGAAAATGCTGGTTCGGAAGCATCCATGCGGCGATCAGATGCATATATCATAAAAAAAGGCGACACGATGTACAGCATCGCGCTGAACCATGGCATCGATCAGAAGAGTTTGGCGGAATGGAATAATATTTCAGATCCGACCGCCATTCATGTTGGACAGCAACTTTACTTATCTCCACCTTCCCTGCCGACACAACCATCGTTATATTCTATCCACGAAACCGCGCCGCCATCCGCGGTTGTCACCACACCTGTCGTCATCTCCCCGATCGGAGCAGGATATCAGGCTAACACGGATAAGCTGAAAACCGAGCCCAGGGCGTTCAAACTAGCCTATTCGGACCAGGTGGTGGCGCAATTGAAAGGTGTGCCAGGCGCGCCTCCTCTGGTGGTGCCGGTAAAAGTCAGCCCGATGACCGAGAAGAATACCGGTACTGAAATCAATCCCATACGCTCAATGCCAGAAGACATGAATGACGTTGATCGTATCGATTGGATCTGGCCCACCAAGGGCAAAATATCAGGCGTTTTTTCGGAGAGTGCCAAAGGGATCGATATTTCGGGTGATGCAGGACAAGCGGTAAACGCATCTGCTGACGGCAAGGTGGTCTATAGCGGGGCCGGGTTGCGCGGTTACGGTAAGCTTGTCATTATCAAGCATAACAATACTTACCTCAGCGCTTATGCCCACAACGACAAGATACTCGTGAAAGAGGGACAAACTGTAGTAAAGGGCCAGAAGATCGCGGAGATGGGAAATAGTGACGCCAGCCTGGTAAAACTTCACTTTGAAATTCGCAAGAATGGAAAACCGGTTGACCCATTGAAGCACTTGCCCGGGATAGGAGGATGAACCATGATGAATCAGCTAGAGTACCCCGATGACGAAGAATCCTTAGACAAGATAGACCCCATCGACCCCGCTGATGGGCTTGAGATTTCAGAAACACCCACGGGCGCCGACCCTCCCAGCGACTTCCTCCTGACTGATATCACCCAGATATATTTCAATGAGATCGGCTGCAACGCGCTATTAAATGCGAAGGAAGAAGCGAAGTTGACGCGCCTGGTCAGGCAAAATGATTTTGATGCGCGCCAGAAAATGATTGAATGTAACCTGCGTCTGGTGGTCAATATAGCAAAACGCTATACCAAGCACGGCGTCGCATTACTGGACCTGATCGAAGAAGGAAATATGGGCATGATGCATGCTCTGGACAAGTTCGACCCAGAGCGTGGATTTCGTTTTTCAACATACGCGACGTGGTGGATACGTCAGAACATCGAACGCTGTATTATGAATCAATCGCGAACCATCCGTTTGCCGGTACACGTCATCAAAGACCTGAATATCGTTTTACAAGCTGCCCGTCATCTGGAAGCGCATACGGGAAATGAGCCCAAACCGGAGGATGTGGCGCATTTACTAGGGCGTCCCGTCAAGGAAGTGCAAAGATTGATGTCCTTGAACATGAGCATGATGTCATTGGATGCCCCGCTTGATGTCGATCCGTTATTATCCATGGGTGATGCGATCGCCGACGATAACAACTCCGGACCCGACCATATGATGGAACAGTCCGAGATAAAAGGTCGCATCCAGGAATGGCTCAACCGGTTGAATGCAAAGCAACGACTCATCATTGAAAAGCGCTACGGTCTTAACGGATACGATATCCAGACACTGGAACAATTGGCAACGAATCTCGGTCTCACACGGGAGCGCGTACGCCAGATTCAGTTGGAAGCACTGCAAACATTGCGAGTCATGATAAGTTGCGATGGGGTATGCAGGGATGGGGTATTCTAGATTTCAGTTTTTCCAGTTCCAGTATTTTTTATATTACAGGACCGGAATCATTTTGAAAGGACGGTAAGCCCCATTGCCCCTTTACTCAGGCAAACTTATCACATAGAATGATGCTTAAAGTAAGATATTGCAATTTTCGCGTCTGTTTTTACCCGGGTGCACTAAGCCAGCGGCCTCTTGCCATATAGCTGCGGTATAACATTTACTATTCTGACTAACTATGACTACGCCACAACCGGAATTTATAGCACCTTATCCTGACTTGTGTTCCGAAGAGGAAATTTCCTGGCTGGTTCATGCTTTTTACGCCAGAGCCAGAAAGGACCCTTTGCTGGGTCCGATTTTCGAAGCGCATGTTACCAATTGGGATGCACATTTTTTGCAGATGATCAACTTCTGGTCGATGAAACTGCGCGGAACGAGCCATTTTCGCGGCGCCCCAATGCCCAAGCATGTGGCTCTACCCGGCTTGACTTCCGAATTATTTGAGCGGTGGCTTCAACTTTTTCGCGAAACCACAAGTGAGATGGAAAACCGGAACCTGCAGTTCAACGCCGATATGCTGGCCTTACATATCGGTGGCAGGCTGTGGCTGAGATATCA
>JBDTHR010000164.1:0-3126 GCA_039936855.1 Nitrosospira sp.
GGCAGCAGTCTTTCGTCGATGCCCTGCTCGATCCCGAGCAACTGTCCCCGGTTGGGCTCATAACCTGGAACGGCTCCGATCCGGCGGCCCGTTTCGCGGTGTACCGCAACAATGTTGTTGCCTCGCTTATCGATGCGCTCGCGGACACGTTTCCGGTTACGCAGAAACTTGTCGGTGAGGTATTCTTTCGCGCGATGGCGCGACTTTTCATCAGCGCCCAGCCGCCCCGTTCGCGTGTGCTCGCTTTCTATGGCGTATCCTTCCCGGCCTTCATCGAGCACTTTCCGCCTGCGGCATCGGTGCCCTATCTGGCCGATGTGGCCCGGTTGGAAATGCTGTGGGTGCAGGCATATCATGCGGCGAATAACGTAAAACTTTCTGCCAACGCCATCGCTTCAGCCTTGACGGACGCCGATGAACTACCCCATCTGCGGATCGGGCTCCAGTCCTCGGTGGGGCTCGTGCGGTCGCGGTACGCCGTGATATCGCTATGGGCGGCACATCAGGGCGTCGCCGATATCTCGACTATCGATCCCTATGCACCCGAGAATGCGCTGGTCTTCCGGCCCCATCTCGATGTCGAGATGATAAGCCTGAACGCTGGGGCCAGCGATTTTGTTGCCCATCTGTTGCTGGGCGCAAGCCTCAGTTCTGCTGCCGAGCAGGCGCGCCTAAACCACGCAGACTTAGATCTTGCCGGCATCCTGGGCCTGCTTTTCCGCCAGCACGCTATCTCCTCCATGAAAACCTCCAGCAGGACCCATGTATGAATACAAATCAAGGCATGGCGAGCCCAACCGCCAGCAGCACCCCACAGACGACAAATCTGTTACAGCGACTGGTTTCGATGCTCGGGCGCATCCCGGATTCCCTTATCGCAGCGGTCGGCCGATTCTCGATTGCGGCCGTGTTCTGGAAATCAGGTCAAACCAAAATCGAGGGGTTGACCATCGACCTCGTCGAGGGCGACTTTCAGCTTGGCCTGCCACGCCAGTCGGATTCCTTGCTGGACTTGTTCAGGGAAGAGTACCGCCTGCCGCTGATCTCGCCGGAACTGGCCGCACCAGTGGCCGTCTTTGCCGAACATCTTTTCCCGCTCTTGCTCCTCGTGGGCCTGGCGACCCGGCTTTCCGCGCTCGCATTGCTCATCATGACTGTGATCATCCAGATCTTCGTGTATCCGGATGCTTACGCGACGCACGGCGTCTGGGCCGCTGTATTGCTGTATCTGATCGCCAGGGGTCCCGGCAAGGTTTCGTTGGATCACTGGCTTACGCACTGATGCCAGACGTCGATGTAACGGTCGTCTCGGAATTTTGGTCAAGAGTGCCCACGGCGCCGCCACTGACGCCATTCAAGCCGGCGATAGTGACAGGTTTTGAAGCACGCTTCGCTGGCGCGACACCGTCGAAACCGGAGAAAGTGGTCATCTTGACCTATTTTTCGGCGCGCTCATCCTCGCCCTTGACATACGAGTGTGATACCTGACGAAGAGCGTCCATCTGCTTGCCGAAATTCCGGCATCCCGAGCACATCGTCACATGCATTTTGAGCCACATGCGCTCTTTCCAGGAGAGCGATCGCTCTTGCGACTCCGAGAATAGACGGGTTATCTCTTGACAGTTCAGCATGGCTGTTCCTTTTCAGCAAACCAGCGGTTCTCCAGACATTCGCGCAACCGCACGCGGGCACGGTACAACATCACATTCAAATTGCTGACGGTGATGCCGACTGCCGCGCAGATCTCATGAGAATTGAGTTCAATAAATTCACGCATCATGAATACCCGCGCCTGGTGTCCGGGCAGGTTCTCTAAACAGGCTTCAAACACGTGCCAGAATTGACCTTCCCGGAAAGATTCCTCGGGATTGGCCCATGCCACAGGACGTTCATTCGCTTGCCAGAAGCCTTTGGCATTAAATAGCGCGGCAAAATCTTCCTCGTCCTCATCCTCGCGCAAAAGACTGCTGGCATTGATCGTTCGCTGTTTCTGTCGCAATACATCCGCGATTTTGTTTTTGAGGATCGCGAATACCCAAGTCTTCAAGGCTGCCCGCCCACCAAATGAATTGGCATTCTTGAGTGCGCCGATTAGCGCGTCTTGCACGGCGTCCTCGGCAAGGTGCGCATCGGACAGTTGCAGGGTGGCAAATTTGAGCATCTGGCTTCTTAAGTTTTCCATGAATTCCGTATCGGAGAGCAGCGAGGTGTTTCCCGATCCTGGTTCATCATCTATCTGCGGTAATGCTTCTTCATTCATCGCTCCTCCACGCTATAACGAGCCAGGTAATACGGTACCCAATTTTTTAAGTCATGCATACAAGAGATGCCGCTGTCCATCAGAACAGCGCCTCCGATATGCACAGTAGCTTTAGGTCTGGGGAGCAATGGAACAGTGAATCGACCTATACACAGATTAATCATTTATTTTTCGCAGAACCACGCGGACAAGTCGGTCGTAGTATCGCCGATGTTCTTAATCAAGCTGATTATGCACTGTTCTAAAATGTTAATGCGGGCAGATATTGGTCAAGTACTGATTTATCAAGAGAAAAAATATCTGCTAAAGTGATATGAGTAAGCGGATAACAGGCGGCGTGGTGGGGTAGGGTGAGGCAACCAAAAAAGCCCAGGCCTGGTACTTGGCATCTGGGGATCAATGCGCGTGGTGCGCTGGTCTGGCCATGACGTCGGACGCGCGATATAGATGCCGTAATACGCGGTGACGGTTTCTGTCAGGATCATCCATGGCATTGATGAACTTCATCCGATGGCGAGTGCACACGCTGAACCCCGGTTGCTTCGCGCTGGTCATGGCCACCGGCATCGTGTCTATCGACGCCCACCAGCATGGCATGCCAGGGTTGGCGCGCGCGCTGTTCGCGCTCAACATCGCCGCCTATATCGGCCTGCTGATGTTCACCGCACTGCGTGTGGCATGGGCGCGGCAGAAGTTGCTGGACGACTTCGCAAACCCGGCGCGCGGTGTCGGCTTCCTCACGTTTGTCGCGGGAAGCTGCGTGCTGGCCAGCCAGTGCGTGCTGGTCGTGTCGCTGCCGACGGTGGCGATCGCGCTGACCGTCGTCGCCGCGATCGGTTGGCTGGCGTTGCTGTACCTGCTGTTTC
>JBDTHR010000165.1:0-14282 GCA_039936855.1 Nitrosospira sp.
CTGATTGAAACTTAATTTCCTGGTTCTGCTTGTCAGAAAAGCAGGGCCACTGTGACAAGCCAGAGAAATAGTCATCTTACACCAGCAGCCCGACATACATGACAAAGTTGCCTGACTAAAAGCTCTCGTATACGCTGCGTCGGGGACTTCCCTTCGCGCGTAGGCTATCTACCCGTGACCAGAGCGCGGGGGGCATAAAATGAAACGCATGCTATTTAATGCGACACAGCCGGAAGAACTGCGTGTCGCCATTGTTGATGGTCAAAAGCTTATTGACCTCGACATTGAATCTGCCGGCAAGGAACAACGCAAGAGCAATATCTACAAAGCCGTTATTGCCCGCCTTGAGCCGAGTCTCGAAGCCGCTTTTGTCGAGTACGGCGGAGAACGGCATGGTTTTCTGCCATTCAAGGAAATTTCCCGCTCTTATTTCAAGGAAAATTCAGACCCAGCCCGTGTTCGCGTCCAAGATGCGCTCCGTGAAGGCCAGGAGCTCATTGTTCAGGTGGACAAGGATGAACGCGGAACCAAGGGAGCTGCATTAACCACCTATATTTCCCTCGCAGGCCGCTATCTGGTCCTGATGCCCAATAATCCTCGCGGTGGAGGTGTATCTCGCCGCATAGAGGGCGAAGACCGCGCGGAACTGCGTGACATCATGGCACAACTTAACATTCCTTCGGGAATGAGCATTATAGCCCGTACCGCGGGAATAGGGCGAAGTGAAGAAGAATTGCAGTGGGATCTCAATTATTTGCTGCAACTGTGGCGCGCGATTGAAGATGCTTCCAGTGGTCAAAGCGGCGCTTTCCTGATTTATCAGGAAAGCAGTCTGGTAATCCGCGCCATAAGAGATTACTTTCATCAGGAGATCGGTGAAATCCTGATCGATACTGAAAGTATATATGAGCAGGCATGCCAGTTCATGAGCCACGTCATGCCGGCCAACGTCAATCGGGTCAAGCTCTACCGCGACGATGTGCCACTATTTTCACGTTTTCAGATCGAGCACCAGATAGAGACCGCTTATTCGCGCCAAGTCACGCTACCCTCAGGCGGTGCTATCGTTATCGATCACACTGAAGCATTGGTGTCAGTCGACGTAAACTCTGCACGGGCCACCCGCGGTTTGGATATCGAGCAAACCGCACTCAACACGAATCTGGAAGCCTCCGAAGAAATTGCACGGCAATTGCGTCTACGCGACTTGGGCGGACTCGTGGTGATTGACTTCATTGACATGGAAATTGCTCGTAACCAGCGTGAAGTGGAAAATCGGTTGCATGATGCGCTGCGTTATGACCGCGCACGCGTGCAGATGGGCAAGATTTCCCGTTTCGGTTTGCTTGAATTATCGCGTCAGCGCCTGCGTCCTTCGCTGGGTGAGAGTAGTTACATCTCCTGCCCGCGCTGCCATGGCACCGGACACATCCGCGGTACCGATTCCTCTGCGTTGCATATTCTCAGGATCATTCAGGAAGAAGCGATGAAAGAGAATACCGCCGTGCTTCACGCTCAAGTACCGGTTGATGTGGCTACCTATCTTCTGAATGAGAAGCGTTCTGAAATTCACGCTATCGAAGCTCGATTAAAGGTAAGTGTAGTACTGATTCCGAATATTCATCTCGAAACGCCAAACTACAACATCACCCGCTTGCGCCACGACGATGTGAAACTGGGTGAAATTCAAACCAGCTATCAAATGGTGGAGGAACCGGCACCGGAAATTTCGTTATCTTCAACTGCGCAAGAGGCAAAGCCGGCACGGCAACAGGCTGCCGTGCGAGGTATTACACCGCCGCAACCCGCTCCGATACGTGAGCGTAAATCTCATCATGAACCCGAGCAGCTTTCCTTCCTCGATAAAATATTCAGCTGGTTCAAACAGATGGGTGTAGCGGAAAAAGATATGCGGCCGGAAGAGATAAAGAGCAGTCCGCAACGAGCAGACCGCGGTCGTGGCCGTCGGGAACGCGGGCGCGAAGTACGCGATGGCGAGCACGAAAAAATATCGCGAGTCACTCAGCGTGGGCGTGAAGATCGTGGTGAGCATGGCGGTGAAGCCGCCAATGCATCGAATCTTGGCAAGGACGCTGCGCCTCAACGTGGGGAACGTAGTGATGCGAAGTTGCAGAGTGAACGCTCTACTCAGAAAAAGCATCTGCGGCCACCACGCGAAGAGAAAATTCGAACTGAACTCAAGCCACGGCCAGAAGAACAGCCCGTAGCTGAAGAAACCTTGCCGCAGAGTGAAGACAGCGGACGACGTAGACGTCGTGGAGGGAGGCAGCGTGATCGGGGTGACCGCACAGAGCGGACTCCCAATGAAAATAAACAGCCAACGGCAACAGATCCTCATGCTCAGCGGGCTGCTGAAAAAGGGACGCACGAAGAACGCTCGATTCCGGAAGCTCTTTCCGCGTCAACGCAAGAGTCATCCGCCCTCATCCTTACCCTGTCTCCTCTGCAGACAGCCGAGACACCTTCGGAGTCAGCGGGCAGCCCTCATTCTGAATCTTTGCATGAGAATGGAGATATACCGGTAATTACCAAGCCAGTGGCGGCAGAACCGACCTTGCAATTACCTGTCCCGATAGCGCCAGAGTCGGAAACAGAGCAGGATAAGCTGCAAACGGCTCAGGAGTCCGCTCATGAACCCATCGAGGAATTGGCAACAGAAAGCTCGCCCGCCTCTATCACAACCATACGGAAACCGTCTCCAGATGAAATTGAAGTTGGCAACACGAACAATGATGCTGTTACGGCCGAAATCGAGGTAATGGTCCCTGTACCCGAACAGGAGGACATCCGTTCGTCTCCGCGATCACAGGCAATCGAGCCGTTGAACCTGGTTGCGAGTGGATTAATCATGATTGAAACCCAACCGGAGAAGAAAAAAACGGCTGAAACCGAGATGGCAGTGGAATCAGCGCCACCGCAACGTCGGCGGAAAAGAACACCTCCTCCTCCGGCAGCGAACCAGGACGAACCGTTAGTCCAAGTCGAAACGCAGAAATAGGAATCGGTATTTGCAAAAAATAAAAGACGGGACATAACACTCCCGTCTTTTTACTGCTCCTGCGAAGTACGTGTTCCAGCGTCGTTCTCTATTTTTCACCACGGATCCGGATAAGCAATCCTCGTCCAGCTTCCTCGACCATATTCAATACGTGCTCGAAACCCTGATTTCCTCCGAAGTAAGGATCAGGTACTTCCTCCACGCCTTCTGAATACCGCTCACTGTATTGCATCAGCAACCCAAGCTTATGGCTGTATAGGGGTGGACATTCGCGTTCGAGTATCGCCAGATTTGCCCTGTCCATCGCCAGAATATAGTCAAAAACCTCGAAATCCGTTTCATCCACCTGACGCGCACGCAATCCTGTTGCATCATAGCCTCGCCGCGTTGCTGCTTTCTGCGCCCGCACGTCCGGCGGTGCACCGACATGATAATCATGCGTACCAGCAGAATCGATGTGAATGAGGTTCTCAAAGCCGGCAGCGGTGACTTGATGTCTAAAGACAGCCTCCGCAGTGGGCGAGCGACAAATATTGCCCATACAAACAAAAAGAACACGAGTCTTGGTATTTTCTCCCCTGTTCATAATAATCAACAATACCTCCGTGTATCCCTATTCCATCTTGTCCAAAAAATAATATTATGGTACATCGCAATATCAAGTATTACGGGACCTGTCCGATAAGTTGAAGAATCGAAATTCTGCGTATAGCGAACTTTCGAACAAGTGCGACGACTGTTGAGCTTGGCTATCAATTGAACTGGCAACCGAGTCGCAAAGCGTGAATGCTGTTGAGGCTACCTAATACGGTAACTCCGCATCCGGCTTAACCTGTAAAATAACCTTACGAAAATCCTTCTGTATACGGGATAAAGCCGCCTCGCTATCAGCTTCAAATCGTAGCACGATCACGGGCATGGTATTGGATGAGCGCGCCAATCCGAACCCGTCCTTATATTCGACTCGCAGTCCATCGGTGGTAATCACGCGCTCCGGATTGTCGAAGCGCGCCGTTTTCTGTAATTGTGCGATAACTTGGTAGTTTTCGCCTTCTTGCAATCTTATCTGTAATTCGGGGGTGCTAAGGGCATCTGGAATTTCATTTAGTGCAGCATCGATATCCGTGGTGGAACTGAGTAGCTCTAGCAGACGCGCACCCGCATAAAGCCCATCATCAAATCCATACCAGCGTTCGTTAAAAAAAATGTGTCCACTCATTTCTCCCGCCAGCAATGCACCGGTTTCTTTCAGTTTTCCTTTTATAAATGAATGTCCCGTCTTCCACATGATGGGCTCGCCGCCATGCTGCCTGATCCAGGGCGCGAGATTACGAGTACATTTCACATCAAAAATAATCCGCCCACCCGGATTTCTGGACAAAACATCGGCAGCAAACAACATCAACTGGCGATCAGGGTAAATGATGGTACCACTCTTGGTAACCACCCCCACACGATCACCATCACCGTCAAAGGCAAGACCTATTTCCGCATCGTCAGTTTTAAGCGCCTCAATCAGGTCTCGCAAATTCCCGGGAACGGACGGGTCTGGATGATGATTAGGAAAAGTCCCGTCGACCTCGCAGAACAGTTCGGTTACCTCGCATCCCAATCTACGGTATAGCTCGGGCGCAAAGCGGCCGGGTACACCATTACCACAGTCAATGGCGATTTTCATCGGACGCGCCAACTTCACATCGCTGGTTATGCGCTGGAGATATGTTTCGGCAATATCGTGCGTGCGATAGTCACCATTGCCGTAATAATAGTCATTATTTTCAAGCCGCGTACTCAAAGCTTGAATGGATTCAGCAGCCAGGGTTTCACCGCCCAATACCATCTTCAAGCCATTATATTCCGGAGGATTGTGACTGCCTGTAACCATAACACCGGAATAATTACACAACATATGGGCAGCAAAGTAGAGCATGGGGGTGGCGACCATCCCTACGTCTATCACGTCGATACCACTTTTTTGCAACCCTTTTGCGAGCGCCTGCACCAGTTCCGGGCCCGATAACCTGCCATCGCGTCCTATCGCTACCGATGCAAGCCCGCGTGTTCGTGCTTCAGATCCGATAGCGTGACCAATGGCTTCGACGATTTCAGCAGTCAGTGTTTTTCCGACAATACCTCTAATATCGTAAGCCTTGAAAATTTCGCGCGGGAATGTATGCATGAGATCAGCTTGAGGTTGAATAGCAACATTTCGATGCAGCTTAATTGATACCTGAAAAAACAGCCATGGTCACCGATCGGGACGATGGCTTTCTGTGTTCAGCGATCAAATACCTGTCTTCGTCAATGATGACCTGGAATCGCTCCCCCTTTTAAGCTTGTAGTGCGTACCGCAGTATGGGCATAGTGCTTCGCCTGTGCCTTCTATGGGCAAGAACACGCGAGGATGCGAATTCCATAACAACATTGATGGCATTGGGCAGTGAAGCGGCAAATCGTCAGTAGTGACTTCGACCTGGCGCTCTTTATTATTGATGGCGTGATTCTGAATCATTTCTCTCAGCTTGTATGAATATAGATCGGCGGAATCAGACGTAGGTGAGCCAGTCGGTATGATTTTCGGTTTTGCCTCTGGCACAGTCAAAAAACATGGCTTGCAGCCTTTCGGTTATCGGGCCACGTTTTCCGCTGCCGATTCTACGATTATCAAGTTCCCGAATCGGGGTCACTTCCGCCGCGGTACCGGTAAAAAAGGCTTCATCAGCACAATAAACTTCATCACGGGTAATTCGCTTCTCGATTATCGGAATTCCGATTTCTTCGGCAAACTCCAGGATGGAAGCTCGCGTAATACCCTCGAGGCAGGAAGTCATATCCGGCGTATAGAGCTTGCCATGCTTGATTATAAATATATTTTCGCCCGCCCCCTCTGCCACATAACCATCCACATCCAGCAGCAGTGCTTCGTCATAGCCGTCAGTCGCAACCTCCTGATGAGCCAATATCGAATTTGCGTAGGTCGCAACCGACTTGGCGCGACACATGTTGACATTGACATGATGGCGCGAGAATGAGGATGTCTTGACACGAATACCGTTTTCCAGTCCCTCCGTGCCCAAATAGGCACCCCATGGCCAAGCTGCAATAGCCACATGCACGGAAAGCGTCGTGGCTGAAATACCCATGGCTTCGGAGCCGTAGAAAACGATCGGTCGGATATAGCAGGATTCCAGCTTGTTCTGCCTGACCATATCGCGCTGCGCTTCCATCAGCGTCGCCTTGTCATAAGGTATTTTCATCATGAAAATATGTGCAGAATTAAACAAACGGTCTGTATGCTCTTGCAAACGAAAAATCGCGGGGCCCCGGGGCGTTTGATAGGCACGCAAACCCTCGAATACGCCTAACCCATAGTGCAGGGTGTGGGTAAGCACATGAGTGGTAGCGTCACGCCACGGAATTACTTTTCCATCGCTCCAGATCACGCCGTCGCGGTTGGACATTGACATTCAGGGACTCCGGAGAGAATTAAGAATTGCGTATTCTAACGCATTTCTTCTCGAAAAATGAAAACGCTGGCTGTATACACCAGCTCCACCACATATCAGTAATAGTCGCTGAGATCCAACGGAGCGTTGGCAAGCGATAAACACAGTTCACGGATGATCGGCTAAAGATGGGATGTACCAAATACTTCATCCCACAATCGCAATACTGCGAAGGATCCATCTTTCAAATAGCCTGCTTCAACTCGTGCAAACTTTCTCGACTTGTCTTCCTTCGGGGGTGTTCCAGCCAGGCCCGAGTCCCCGCTCAATCTTAATCGATGTTGAATTCGCCGGAATTCCCGATAGGCGCCTAGCGCTCGCTCCGCGGTTTCCCCGTGGATAAGCCCAAGTTTTCCAGCAAGTCGCAGCAACGCAATGTTGCCGATATTATCGGTCAATTCCGGATGGTCACAGGCATGTCCCAGGATCAGGTATTGCACAATGAATTCAACATCAATAATACCCCCTCGGTCGTGCTTGACATCGAATAACCCGCTTGAATTGGGATGAGCATCAAGCATTTTTTGCCGCATGGTCAAAACCTCGCGTTTCAGTCCATCCAGTTCGCGAGGTTGGCGAAGAACTTCCTTGCGGGTGTGTTCGAAAGCTTCCCCTACATGAACATCTCCGGCTACGAATCGCGCCCGTGTCAGTGCCTGATGTTCCCAGACCCAGGCATGATTTCGCTGGTATTGGTCAAAAGCCTGAACTGAACTTACCAGCAAACCACTGCTGCCGTTCGGGCGCAGGCGTAAATCAGTTTCGTACAACAGCCCCGCTGAAGTGTAGCTTGTCAGCCAGGAGTTGATACGCTGGCTCAACCTGGCGTATATTTCCGCTGCATCGGGATGGTTGTCGTCATAAAGAAAAATGATGTCGAGGTCCGACGCGTAGCCCAATTCTTTTCCACCCAGCTTCCCGTAGCCGATGATGCCAAAAGCGGGAGGTTCATCCCGATGCCTTCTTCTCAATCCTGACCAGGCAAGGTCCAATACAGTATCCATTATCAGATCTGCCAGATCGGTCAGGTAATCACTCAGGGTTTCCAGCGGCAGCAATCCCTCTACGTCCTGGGCGAGCAATTGAAATACCTGAGCGTGTTGAAAATGCCGCAGTACATCCATTTGTTGCTCGAGATCATTACCTGCGAGTCCACTAGCCTCGTTTAACTGCTGAATCAATCTTGCCTTGACTCGAGACCAATCCGGCACGGTCTGAAGATCAGCCGGATTGAGCAACTCATCCAGCAAGATAGGATGCCTGTCCAGATACTCGCTGGCCCACTGGCTTGTGCCGACAAGTTTGGCTACCCGCTCCAGGGCCTGAGGATACTCCAGCAGCAGCGCGAGGTAGGCGGCGCGCCGGCTCACACTTTCCAGCAATTGCAATAAACGCTCCAGTGTGGTGTCTGCCGAGGGGAGCCTGGCAGACACCTCGATCAGAGCGGGGACGAGCGCATCAACGCGTTTTTTGCTCCCTTGCGGCAATTGGCGATAGCGGGTACTTACATGAAACTCCTGTAAGCGCCGCACAATTTTATCCGCACTGGAAAATCCCATCGTAACGAGTTGCTTAGTGGCGGCCCCGGCTTCGATCTCTTCGCCGTTTCTCTCCGGCCACAACCGTGCAAAGGAATGATTAGTTTGCGGTTTGCGTGGGGCTGCGAATATGTCCTCAAAATGGTGGGCAACATTGCAGCGATGGGTATCGAGCCGCTGCAAGAATTCGTCATAGGAAGAGAAACCCATGGAAACCGCTATTAGTGATTGATCGGTATGCGTTTCCGGCAACATCTGCGTTTGTTGATCATCGAGATACTGTAAGCGATGCTCAAGATTGCGCAGAAAGCGATAAGCATCTGTAAGCTCTAATACGGTTTTGTCTGGCAGTTGCTGTATTTCTCGCAGCAACGCCAATGTGGCAAGGGTAGAACGGATACGCAAATCGGCATCCCGCCCACCTCGGATCAACTGGAACAGCTGGGTAATGAACTCGATCTCACGGATTCCTCCTGGCCCAAGCTTGATATCCCCATGCATCTCGTGGCGATTTACCTCCCGGCGCATTTGCGCATGTAAATCCCGCATGGATTCGTAAGCACCGAAGTCCAGATATTTCCGAAACACGAATGGTTGCGCTATTTGTTCGATAATCACAAGCCTTTCTGCCTGCGGACCCGCTATTGCTCGGCCTTTGATCCAGGCATAGCGCTCCCATTCGCGCCCCTGGCTGATAAAATATTCTTCAAGCATGGCAAAGCTCATCACCAGCGGGCCGCTTTCGCCATATGGACGTAACCGCATATCCACGCGAAAAACATATCCGTCTGGTGTGATATCGTTGAGGCTACCAATCAGCTTCCTCCCAAGACGAGAAAAAAAATCATGATTGGATATCGATCTGGAGCCGCTGGTTTCGCCGTCTTCAGGGTAAACGAAAATCAGGTCTACATCCGAGGAAACGTTGAGCTCACAACCACCCAGTTTACCCATGGCGATCACCAGCATTTCCTGAATTCTGTTTTCGGCATTTCTTGGCTGGCCATAGCGATCGGGATCAGCCAGCCAAGTCTGTAGACGCTCAAGTGCGAAATTAACAGTAAGTTCCGCCAGATCGGTCATGCTCGTCATCACCTCGGCAAGTGTTGCCAAGCCTCCGAGATCCCGCGCTGCCAGACGCAGCATTACCCGTTTGCGCAGTCTGCGCAAAACGCTATTCAGGCATGTCTCGTCATTTACAACTTTGGCATACGTATTCAGGAATGCCTGCATCTCCTCCCGCAGAAATGGATATTGCAGGTTTTGCTTGAGCTCGGTCAGTAATTCAGGCTCACTCTCCAGTATCCGGGATGCGTACCGACTGAACGGAAGGATGCGTTCGATTATTACAGTTGCAGAACGATCGGTATGCATGGTCTGGATTCGGAGTTACAATAAATTATCAAAGGATCTGTATTCCAAGTGCATGGGTATTATGAGGTTATCAGGCTTGAACAAAGATGACACGGATATCTCTAATCTCTTGTCCACGTTTTTGCACCCTATCGTTTAAATCAAGTACAGATATACTTCCCGTTCATCCGCGGGTAGAGAAGAACATATCGCGCCACGCATATAAACCGGGTCTATTTATTGAACTTATCAATAACGTCTTCCCCTCGTCCACGGTCCAGTTTGTTGTCCCGGATGCTGATATGGACGCTGATAGTGGTTGCAGCCTGTTTTTCTTTACTGCTGCTATTGCTACGCTATTGGCTGCTGCCCGATATCGAGCAATACCGGGGAAATATTGCTTCCGCCATCAGTCATGCCTCCGGGCAGCACATAACGATAGGTGAGATCAGCGCAAATTGGGACGGATTCCGCCCTCACATGATGCTGCGCACCGTAAAAGTACATGATAAAGAGGGCGACATTACGCTGCTGTTGAATCAACTTTCAGGCACGCTTTCGTGGCGGTCAATATTACACGGCAAATTGTACTTTCGCGAAATCGAAATCGAGCAGCCAGATTTAATCGTGCGTCGTGATACCAAAGGTGTGATCCACGTCGCCGGATTCGCGCTCAGCAAAGAACTGACCGGAAGTGAAAACGATTTTTCAGATTGGCTTTTGAATCAGAGTCAAGTCAGGATCAATAATGCCAGCATTCTCTGGCAGGATGACCATCGTGGCGCGCCAGAACTGGAGTTGCTCGTCAACTTGCGTCTTGAAAACAGGGGTAACCGCCATCGCTTCGGCATACGCGCCACTCCGCCCGCCGAGCTCGCTGCACAGTTGGATATGCGTGGCGATTTTATCGGGGAATCGCTGGCCAACTCTGATCTTTGGCAAGGTCGGCTATTCATGCAGATAGATAATGCCGACATTGCCTCCTGGGGTGTCTGGCTGCCTTTCCCGCAAGAACTCACGCTAAATCAGGGTATTGGGGCGCTACGTATGTGGGCTGCTATTGACGGGGCGGACATGAAGAAAATGACTGCGGACATGCGCTTACGTAATGTCAGAGCACAATTCGCACCGGATTTACCCGAATTTGACCTTATCCGTTTGCAGGGCAGAGTTGGATGGCAAAAGATAAACGGTGGAGGCACCGAAATTTTCGCAAAAAAACTGAGTACTTCCGCTCGTGGTAAACGACAGTGGGATTTACAACCGGTAAGTTTTTCGCTACAGACAATGCCTTCCAATGTAACTGAACCTCATAGGACGAAATTAAGTATCGATAATCTGAAACTGGAAGTTTTGAAAGATGCGGCGAAATACCTGCCAATTAGCGCACCATTGCGTGAGCGGCTTCGCAAGATGGCGCCGCGCGGAGAGATTCGTCATATGAGGGCGAACTGGAGTGGTGAACTGCCGGCACCACCCCATTTTAGCGCGAAAGGAGGATTTACCAATTTGGGCATGGGAAAATTCGGGAGGCTGCCTTCGTTCAAGGGCGTTTCGGGTAATATTGACATTACCGAGCGAGGCGGTACCTTGACGCTGAACTCGCAAAAAGCCACCGTGACATTGCCTGAAGTATTTCGTGCGCCACTGACGGCGGATATCCTTACCGGTCAGGCGAGCTGGAATGTTTTAGCAGATAAGGATTCCGTTGCATTCAGGTTCAACAATATTTCGTTTTCTAATAAAAATGCTGCGGGACTGGCTTACGGAACTTACCATTTCACAGTTGACGGCCCGGACAGGATCGACCTGGTTGCCAATCTGACGCGAGCCGATGCACGCTATTTGATGCATTACGTGCCGATGGCCGTGAATTATCGCGACTGGCTTGACGATTCGATTGTCGAGGCGGGAGCGCTGGATGCTCGGCTTCATCTCAAGGGAGACCTGAGCCAATTTCCTTTCGCCCATGGAGAAAACGGCATTTTCAGGTTACAGGCAAGGATGTCCAGAGTAACGCTGGATCGCATCCCCGGATGGCCTCGCATAGAGGATATGTCCGGGAATCTGCAATTTCATAACAGCCGCATGGAATTTGATGCTTCCAATGCCTATATCTCTGGAGCAAAATTAAGCAGGGTGAACTTGAACATTGCCGACATGGCTGCACCCGATGCCACGTTAAGAGGCGAAATGGAAGCCAGCGGCCCGACACAGCAATTCTTCAAATTCGTCACATCGCGCACGGACAGCAGCGACAACGGCAGCCTTGTCAATAACACCAATATTGCTGGAGAGGGAAGACTGCTGCTTCAACTCGATATTCCGCTGGATCATCCGGAAGCAATCAACGTATCAGGTAGCTATCGATTTATAGATAATGACATTGATCCGGGCTCTCACCTGCCCAACCTGAATGACATTAACGGCGTCGTAACTTTTACCGGCCCGGAGATAAAGATGGAAAATATAACTGCCCATTTCCTTGGCGGACCCGTAGTTATAAACTCCACTGATATGCCAGACGGTGGCATACGTTTATCCGCCGTTGGCAAGGTTAACCTCAGCGAAATGAGCGAATCATCTCAGGGTCCAGCGCGAGCCGAACCGTTATGGAGGCGCCATTTGCGTGGCGATACAGATTGGTTGGCAACCGTCGATATACGCAACAATTCGGCAGAGGTATCCATCGAGTCATCGCTGGTAGGCATTATCTCGGATTTACCTGAGCCTTTTTCAAAGGCTGCCACCGATACTGCACGACTACGTTTCGAAAGGAGAGCCGCGGATTCGGATAGCGACGAGCTAAGCTTGAGCTATGGCGATCTGGTAACAGCAAAATTCGCACGCGGCCGTGATGATGCCGGCAACTATCGTGTAGAGAAGGGTATAGTAAATTTTGGTACAACGCCCGCGGTTTTGCCCCAGAACGGCATATCGGCGACTGGCGAAGTACCCTTCCTGAATTTGGATCGATGGCGTAGCTTGCTGGCACAAGGCAGCCATGAACCCGGTCCGGGTCTCGGCCTGACAAGCATTAACTTCCATATCGGCGCGCTCGACTTTCTGGGAAACCGCTTGAAAGATGTCAGGCTGAACGCCGACCAGGAAGGCGGGATATGGTATTCCACCATCACAAGCGAGCAAATCAATGGAGGTATCAGCTGGGACCCGTCCGGCAACGGCAGAATAGTGGCTCGATTGAACAGGTTGATTGTTCCCGCCAATGCACGCCCACCTGAATCATTCGTGCGAACACAAACCCAGCGGGAAAAAAACTTGCCTGCGCTTAACGTAGCAGCGGATAATTTTTTTATTGGCGAGAAGCAACTGGGTCAACTGGAGCTGATAGCGAACCAGGAGGAAAGGAACTGGCGCATTGAGAAACTGCATATATCCAATTCAGACAGTTCCATAACGGCATGGGGCATATGGCACAATCACGCCGTACAACCGACTATGCAAGCCAATCTTACGATAGAGGCAAGTGATATTGGACTGTTTCTGGCGCGACTCGGCCATCCTGATCGCGTGAGACGCGGCAGTGGCAAGCTTGAAGGCGTTCTGTCATGGTCTGGCGATCCTCGATCAGTAGATTACCCCACCCTGTCAGGCAACTTCAAAGTGAATGCCAAGCGAGGACAATTTCCTAGATTTGAGCCGGGAATTGGCAGACTGTTCGGTATTTTCGATCTGCGATCATTGCCACGAAGGATCACATTGGATTTCCATGATGTGTTCAGCGAGGGTTTCGGTTTCGATAATATCTCTGGAGATGTGAAAATCGGCCGCGGTGTAGCAGTCACCGATGATCTCAAAATAGAAGGACCTGCTGCAAAGGTTGTCATAAACGGTGAAATAAACCTGCAAACCGAAACCCAGAACCTGCATATTACAGTGAATCCATCATTAGGATTGGCGGCCCCGGTGGTCGATGTCGCCTCTGCAATTGCGAATACGGCAATGCAAAATCCAACACCATCCAATGACTATTATGTTACCGGCACGTGGGCCGATCCGACCGTTATCAAAAGAGCCGGACGGATACACGAATCAAGTGAACAGGAACAATAAAATTGGATGAAGCAGGTAATGCGTATAGCGATTTTCATTCAAAACGACACCTGCCAGCATTTTGGGTCATTCTCCATATTAGATGGTGTCTCCGGCTCCAACTAAATGAGTTAGCAATGAGCTGAGCAGCGGATCGCGTCTATAGGTACAGGCCGAATATAGTAGAAAAGTGACATTTCTGCGCCAGTTAGCGCAATTGTGCAGTGATGATATAGACCCGTTTGCGATAGCTGTACTTCGGTCCAATAGTTCAAAGTTACGTAAACCAGTAAGCTAAATACCTGAAGCCAGAAAAGTTACGGCGCTGATATTCGGAACCTGATATTGTTCATTATAAAATACCTTACAAGCTTGGCTCGGCTTTTGCTTCGAGATTATTCCTTCTATCATATCTATGGATGCAACTGCGTAGAAGAAAAGCCATTCTTAACAGAAGGATTAAGGTTCGAGTCGATTGATAAAAAGGAAATTGACAATGCCGGAGACAGGGTAATTGCCGATCACGCCTGGTATCACGGTCAAAACACACATGCATATGCTTGCATTGAAGGCTCTCGGATCGTCGGTTTATGTTTTTTCTGGTACGGGGAGCGCTATAAAAAAAGAAACTTTTGGCCGCTCAGAGATCAAGAAGCAAAGTTAGTGCAATTATTTGTTCTCCCCGCAATGCGCGGACAGGGTATTGGTAAAAATCTCATCCAATTCGCCACACGGGATATGTTTCTTAGAGAATTCAAATATGTATACGCACGCATCTGGATATCGAATACGCCGTCTTTAAGAACGTTCAGA
>JBDTHR010000166.1:0-15343 GCA_039936855.1 Nitrosospira sp.
GCTCGGTAGGCATTGCACGAATAAATTCGATCGGGTCGTAGGCATGATTAATGCTATTGACGTATACATTATTGACGTCGAGATGCAGATCGCAATCCGCCTCGACCAATACTGCACGAATAAAGTCAGCTTCGCTCATCTCGGCGATGGGTGCCTGCACGTAAAACGAAGCATTTTCCAGCGCAATACGTCGCTCCAGAATATTCTGGGTGCGGCGGACCCGTGCCGCAACGTACTTTACTGCTTCTTCCGTAAAGGGTATTGGAAGCAGATCGTATAGATGTCCATCGTCGGAGCAATAGGAAAGATGTTCGGTGTAAAGGCGGATTTGATGTTGATCCAGAAACTGCCCGACCTTTTGCAACAACACCTCGTCCAGCGGCGCCGGACTGCCGATCGAAAGCGAAAGACCATGGCAGACGAAGGGATAGCATTCAGTGAAAACGCGCAGATCACGCCCCATGACGCCGCCGAGATCGATCCAGTTTTCTGGAGCGATCTCGAAGAAGTCGATGGCATCGGGAACACCGGCTTTTAACGCGGGAATCAATTCCCGCCGAAAACCGAGCCCAACGCTGGCACGTGGCAGGAATTCCACGGTGGAAAAAATTATTTCTTCATTCCAGCATGGGGAGCTGTACTCGGCGCACCTGGCTTGGTTGCCCCATAGCTATCGGCCTCAGGCTGATCCACCGCTCCGTCTTTGTTGGCATCGATTCTGTCGAAAATGTTTTCATGATGCTTAAGAAATTCTTGCTTGGTGACCTTGCCATCCTTATTGGCATCCACCATCGACATACCGCATCGACCCTCGGCGGATTTCGCCCCACCGCCATATTTGTTGGGATCTACCTTATCGGCATACGCCAGCTTATAGCCCTTATCCAGGGATTGAGCGGTAAAGGGGCTGTCTTCCGCGGAGACAAGCGGTACAGTGCCAAGTGTAGCGGCAAGAGCAGAACCAACAGCTAGGGAAATCATGGTTTTCTTGTTGCGCACAGTATTTTCTCCTGAATTTTGGATGGAATATTATGTCACAATTCGAATGAATTGGGATCGGCTTGGCTGTAGCTTCGCTTTCCTGTGCGCGTTGATGCACAGGAAAGCTGGCCAAGCCGTTCGAAACAAATAAGATACGGACTCAACGGTAACTCTGTACGGTTCAAAGGTTTCTTTTAGTTATTTACCGCTACCGCACTTGCCGTCTTTCATTTTGCCCTTCATCTCATCTTTGCTGATAACGCCATCCTTGTTGGCATCCATATGTTCAAACATGGCTTCGTGATGCTTGGTCCATTCTTCCTTGGTGATCTTCCCATCACTGTTTGCGTCCGCCATAGCCGCGCCGCACCTGCCTTCTCCGCACGCACCTTCACCACCGCACTTACCTTCTCCACTTTTCTTTTCGCCATATTTATGGGCATCTGCCACCATGTAGCCTTTATCGAGCGGTTGTATGGTGAATGGATTGTCGGCAGCGGAAACTCCCGGTACCGTAGCGAGCGTAGCGACAAAAGCGGAGCCTATGGCGATAGAAATAAGGGATTTTTTGTTGGACATCATGTTCTCCTGTATATGTTAGGGATGTTACGACGCAACCCAGCAAAAGATACGTGATCGCGTCGACTTTTTCGACCAGTTCCTTTTTTGCAACCGGTTTTGACGCGGGTGCTGATACGCGATATAAACCTACCGCCACCATTGTTGAATAATGCGAATATTCGCAACAGGCAAGAATGGTTATAAGAAACATAGCACAGATTTCAGGGGTGGTGCGACAAATCGCCGCGGTTGCCTGATTCCCTCAATGCTTCCCGAAAAAATAAGACAAGTGGATGCTACGCTTGGAGCAAACGTTTCCCGACCATTTAATTAATGGGTTATTTATTTCCTTTTGGGGCTATTCAAGCGAAGGGAATTCTGCAAGAATCCCCGCTGTCGGTGTGGGGCAGACTTCATGCGAACGGATCGGCCACAGGCCACCTGAAGCTCAAGAACGAAGGTATACGACCTCGACTTACCTCGTTGAGCAATCGCGTTGACGCTCGGTCAAGTTCTCCGAAACCACATCAGACGAACCGTCAACCTACTTGTTGTATAATGTTTTTTTCTGTGAGTGTTACCGCAGATCACCAGAAATGGAAAAGGAATATTAATATGCCGCAAGAACTGCATAAACAGGTTAGCCCCTATAAACCGAAGAAGGGAGAAACCTACATGAGTTCCAGGCAGCTTATGCATTTCCGCAGCATACTGGAAGGCATCAGGTTTGAGCTGGGACGGGATATAGATCGCACGGTTCACACCATGCAGGACGAAGCCACAATTTTCGCCGATCCCAACGATCGTGCCAGTCAGGAATCGGACATGGCGCTGGAGTTACGGAACCGGGATCGTGAACGCAAGTTGATCAAGAAAATTGACGAGACTATCACAAAGATAGATACTGGCGATTACGGTTATTGTGAAAGTTGTGGCATAGAAATAGGTCTTAAACGACTCGAAGCCCGACCCACCGCCACTCTCTGCATTGATTGCAAAACCCTGGATGAAATAAGAGAAAAACAGGTCGCAAAATAATATTTTTCGGCGCGCTTCTACGGATATATCTGAGAATGTAGCTGAATGGAATGTTATTGTTGTTAGATAAAAAAGCCCTGCAATCAGGGCTTTTTTAATTCCCGGTAACCGGCCGGAACTGCCTTCATGGCCGGAAGAGCGCTATACACCCTGCACTTTTCTTTGTAGAACGACCGTTCTCGCAAGAAGTTGTCTGTCCAGCTATACCTGCCCTACGTTATTGTATTATCAGTAATCTCGACGGAAACAGCCTTCATACTCAAGCGTAAACGACCCTTGTCATCCGCTTCCAGAACTTTAACACGTACCACCTGACCTTCCTTGAGATGATCGGTTACATTATTGACACGCTCGTTGGCAATTTGCGAGATATGTAACAACCCATCCTTCCCAGGGAGAACGCATACGATCGCTCCGAAGTCCAGGAGTTTCAAAACGGTACCATCGTAAATTCTTCCAACCTCAACCTCGGCCGTAATATCTTCGATACGCTTCCTTGCCAACTCGCCACCTTCAGCGCTGATACACGCTATCATCACAGTACCGTCGTCAGCGATATCGATGGTGGTACCGGTTTCTTCCGTCAACGCGCGAATCACTGCCCCCCCCTTACCGATCACGTCACGGATTTTTTCAGGATTGATTTTTATTTTGATAATACGCGGCGCATGTTCCGAAATGTCCTCGCGTGTCGTGGGCAAAGCCTGTTTCATAATTTCAAGAATATGCAGGCGGCCTTCCTTTGCCTGTATCAGTGCCGCGTGCAGAATTTCCTTGGTGATGCCTTGAATCTTGATATCCATTTGTAGCGCTGTGATACCTACTTCGGTACCGGCCACTTTGAAGTCCATATCGCCCAGATGATCCTCATCTCCCAGGATATCGGTCAACACCGCAAATCTGTTGCCATCTTTAATTAAACCCATGGCAATACCTGCCACATGGGCCTTCAGTGGTACGCCCGCGTCCATCAACGCAAGACAGCCACCACAAACCGACGCCATGGAACTAGACCCGTTGGACTCGGTAATCTCCGATACCACTCTAAGTGAATAACCAAACTCTTCGGGAGTGGGTAACACGGCAATCAAGGCCCGCTTGGCAAGACGCCCATGGCCGATTTCGCGACGCTTGGGCGTACCTACACGGCCGGTCTCGCCAGTAGCATAGGGCGGCATATTGTAGTGGAGCATAAAGCGTTCAGAGTAATCACCTTGCAGCGCATCGATTTTCTGTTCATCCCGC
Source organism: Nitrosospira sp. (assembly GCA_039936855.1). GTDB lineage: Bacteria > Pseudomonadota > Gammaproteobacteria > Burkholderiales > Nitrosomonadaceae > Nitrosospira. The sequence goes on from JBDTHR010000166.1 coordinate 3,826, forward strand.
CCTGTACCTAATGTCGCCACCGCCAGCGCTTGAGTTTCCCCTCGGGTAAACAACGCAGAGCCGTGAGCACGCGGCAGCAAGCCGTTACGGATCGTAATTGGCCGTACGGTACGCGTATCACGCCCGTCTATACGAGGCTCGCCATCCAGTATCTGCGTTCGCACAATCTTTGATTCCAGGGCAAAGCAGGCTTCCTTTACGGATTGCGCGTCCGGCCCTTCCTCCGAATTGACGCCCACTTCGGTAAAGACTCTTTTCCAGATGCTGTCTATGGCTTCCGATCGCGCTTGCTTCTGCTTTAACTGGAATGCGGCGCGCAAATCAGTTTCCGCCAAATCGGCGATTTTCTCAGCAAGAGCGGTATCCTTTGACACCGGGACCCAATCCCACGCGGTAGCTCCTGCTTCGTCAGCCAATTCGCTGATCGCATCGATCACCACTTGCATTTGCTCGTGGCCGTAGACGACAGCGCCCAACATGATTTCTTCGGATAGCTCCTGTGCTTCGGATTCAACCATCAGCACAGCTCGCTGAGTGCCCGCCACCACCAGATTCAGTTGAGCCTGCTTAAGCTGCGTAGTGCTCGGGTTTAAAACATATTCGCCATTGATGTAGCCTACACGGGCTGCGCCAATCGGGCCATCGAACGGTATGCCGGAAAGAACCAGCGCGGCGGAGGCGCCCAGAAGAGCGGGTATATCCGCATCCACCTCATTATCGGACGACAGAACCGTGGCCACAATCTGAACTTCATTATAAAAACTTTCTGGGAATAACGGGCGAACGGGGCGGTCGATAAGCCGGGAGGTAAGGATTTCCTTCTCCGATGGGCGACCTTCGCGCTTAAAAAAACTACCGGGTATTCTACCGGCCGCGTAGGTTCTTTCCTGATAATCCACGGTCAGGGGGAAAAAATCCTGCCCTGGTTTGGCGTTTTTTGCACCCACAACGGTAACAAGGACCACGGTGTCGTCCATGGTAACCATCACTGCGCCATGCGCCTGCCTTGCTATTTCCCCGGTTTCGAGTGTTAGTTGATGAGATCCGTAAGTAATACTTTTCTTGATTTTCAATTAACTGCCCTTTTCGATAAAATCATGCCGGTTCACGTCAGATCAATGGCTCTAGCCCCGACCAAGCTTAATGGAAACAGCAATTTCATTCATGCCGCTGCTATCTCGCCTCTGCTCGATATCTATTTGCGCAGGCCGAGGCGCTCGATCAGCGCACGATAACTATCGGCGCTGCTACGCTTCAGGTAATCAAGCAGCTTGCGGCGACGGCTTACCATACGCAACAAGCCGCGGCGTGAGTGATGATCCTTGACGTGCGCTTTGAAATGACCGGCCAAATCGTTGATACGAGCGGTCAATAAGGCCACTTGCACCTCGGGAGAACCGGTATCTCCGTCTGCTCGTTGATAGTCGCGCACCACCTGCGCTTTTTGTTCGGTTTTAACTGCCATACAACTCTCCATTACGCCCAATAGGAAAGGGCGACATTTTACTCTTTAACAGGGCCAACTCTCAAGTAATGTAACGACTTTATTTCATTTTCGATTATCGGCCTGATAAGTTCGTCGAACCTGCCAGGGAATATCGAGAAACAATTTTGTTATCCGGTGATCGACAATCAATCGTCTTTACGTACAATTGTAAAATCATACTCAACAAGTTCGTTAGTCTGACACATATCCGTGAGGCGATGCTATATTGCGTGTCCTGATGCCCATTTCAGCGTCCGCATGGCGCACCATGGCAGACAGCGCGGCGCATGCGGCGCGTGACCCCATCGCCAGGCGAAATAGCGTGCCAACCTCTAAAGATCCCCGCACCAACAGTGGCAAGAGGCGAGCGAGGTCGGCGCTTCCGTCCGGGCGGACCGCATCGAGCAAGAGCGGGGGAGGCGAAAAGTCCACTGGATCCGAAATCGCCCGTATGGTCAGAAACGGCACGCCCGCATGAGCGGCGACTTCTGCCACCGCGCCGCTTTCCATGTCCACTGCGCAGGCCCCGGTCGCTTGTGCCAACTCAAGTTTGACGATAGCCGAGGTCAGCATGTTCCGGCTCGATGCCAATACGCCGCCGGCAATTCTCAAGTGGCCCGGTAGACATTGTCGCAGGCTGTCACGCCAACTCAGGTCGACTTGCAATGAATGTCCGGCATGGATCGACTCAGGTAATATCAAGTGTCCCGGACGCAAACTTGAATCCAATGCGCCCGCAAACCCAAAGCTTATCAACGCACGCGCGCCACCCATTATCAATCCTTCCGCGGCTTCGCGAGCAGCCTCTTCGCCCATTCCGCAGAGCCAGATTGCAGCGCTTTCCCCAAGGCTGAATCTTTGATTGAAGGGCAGGCGAAGCGGGGTAATACAGCGAGCTTCCACCCGCATTGCCGTGATGATGCCAACCTTTTTCACGCAGAAGCCTTCCGCGTCAAAGCGTGAAACCTGGCCAGCGCCCACAGGGGGAAATACTTGGTATAACCATAATACCTCAGGTAAAAAACCCGTGGAAAACCGGGTGCCGTAAACCACGGGTCATTCCATAATCCGTCGCTTCCCTGCTCCCGCAGCAGGTATTCAACGCCCCGGCGCACTTCATGGCCGTGCCCGTCACCGGCCGCCATCAGGGCCAACAACGCCCAGGCCGTCTGAAAGGATGTGCTTCTCTCGAACTGCCCCGCATATTGAGGTTCGAAGTAGGTATCGTTACCTTCACCCCAGCCTCCGTCATCGCGCTGCACTGACTTCAGCCATTGCACTGCACGGCGAATGGCGAGATGGCCGGTATCGATGCGGGCCAGGTGGAATGCCTCCAGTACTGACCAGGTGCCGTAGATATAATTGCTTCCCCAGCGCCCAAACCAGGCGCCGCTGGGGTCCTGTTCGCGAAACAGATAAGCGAGGCCTCGTTCCACGGCGATCTTGTGTCGAGATTCTCCATACAACGAGAGAAAACCGGTGCAACGGGCAGTGACATCGCTGGTCGGCGGATCGAGCAAGGCGCCGTGGTCGGCAAATGGTATTTCATTAAGATAATAATAGGTATTGTCGACGTCGAAAGCGGCGAAGCCGCCGTCGCGCGACTGCATTCCGGCAAGCCAGTCTGCGGCGCGTACTATGCTCCCCTGATAAGCCTGAGGATCGGCCTGGTATAGTGCCCACGCCACGGCCGCAGTGTCGTCCAGATCCGGATAATGAGGGTTGGCGTACTGGAAGGCCCAGCCACCGCCTGGCAAATCGGGATGGTCCTCCTGCCAATCCGCGGGCGCATCGAGTATCTGCCTAGGGATGAGCCAGTCGAGCGCTTCACGGACGGGTTTTTGATCCACATCAGCGCTTTCCTGCATGGCCAGACAGGAAAGGACGGTATCCCATACGGGCGACGTACACGGCTGACACCAGGCGCGGTGGCCTTCCTCCACCAGTAAACCGCGTAGAGCCAGGCGGCATTGATCTCGATAAGGATGATCGTAGGCATAGCCCAACAATGCCAGTGCCTCGCTGGCGTTCACTATGGCGGGAAAAATCCCTCCCAAACCACACTCGCCGTTTAGCCGCTCCACGATCCAATGTTCGGCTCGCCGTAATGCAATACGTCGTAGAGCCTGTGGAATGAGCGGCTCGAATAGCGACGCAGTGCGTTCAATTATTAAAAACAGGCGATTGAGACGAGTGCGAACCGGGAAGTAGTCACGCTCTTCCTCCGGAGGCACTGTAAACAACTCACGGATATGAATCTTGCGTGGATTCGCCGCGCGTGCCTTTAAACTGCACAAAATGGACAGCGGTATTGTCACTGTGCGAGACCAGTAGGCAATTTTGCTCAGGTGGAAAGGAAACCAGCGAGGCAGCAAAATGATCTCCACCGGCACGAACGGAACCCCGCGCCAGGGAATCTGACCGTACATGGCAAGCAGTATGCGGGTGAATACATTAGCCCGTGCGGCCCCCCCATGTTTTAAAATAGCGGCGCGGGCACGCATCATGTGTGGCGCATCAGGCGAATCACCCACGATCTTCAAAGCATAATATGCCTTGATTGTGCAGCTAAGATCGATATGACCCCCATAATACAACGGCCAGCCACCATGCTCGAGATCCTGCTTTTCACGGATAAATCGGGCAAGTCTGACTTCCAGGTTTACATCGACATCATCCATGAAGTGCATCATTAACACGTATTCCGCTGGAATCGTGCAGTCTGCCTCCAGCGGAAAACACCAGTGACCATCTTGTTTTTGTAGCGACAGCAGCGCATCACGCGCTGCTGTCAATCCCTCTTCAAGCGACGTTTTGCTGGTTGGGCTAACCTGCTGAGAAGACAATGTGGCGGTACCTCCGAATCTATTCATTAATTTTTACCCAAGTCGCGTTTCTTGCAAAATTCAGGATGAAATCCGTCCCTATGATAAGAAAGTAACAAAAGAAATTTACGATATTGTGTTTTTGCATGGGCTCGCCATGCGCTATGCCATTGCGTGCGTTTGGAGAAAGGATGCCTTGCGATGAAATCGATATTGGCCGGTGCTCAAGCCAATCAAGCATATTGCGAACGTTGCGGGTTTCAGCGCGGCGCCGCCGCTTCTGGAACGTCCCCGAAGTCTTCGTCCATCGGGTCTTCATAGCTCTCCGGTGGCGGATCTCCGTCATAAATTAAATGTTTGCGCTGTTGCAAAAACCCCTCCCGCACAAATAGATAGGGATCCAACGCCGCCTGGTCACGCACTCGCATAGGACCGGACAACCTCGCTCTTTTATCGATAATGCTTAAAACTGTGATAGGACCTACGATGGCGCTACTGGCGAAGGTCCCCGCATAAAATAAAAGGTTGCTGAATACGCTTACAGGTATTCCCGGCGCATCGCGATAGGTGCTGGGGCCGATCAAAGGAACAAAAAGATAAGATCCCGTATTGACACCCCATACACCCAGCGTTTGCCCAAAATCTTCGTCATGTTGCGGCAAGCCCATGGGCGCCGCCACGTCGAAGAAGCCGCCCAGGCCAACCGTTGAATTGACAACAAAACGGAGACCGTCCTGAAAGCCCTGACGAACTTTACCCTGCAAAAAATCGTTCAGGATAACGTTCGGATACGCGAGATTGTCATAGAAGTTTCCTATCGAACGCACCATGGGGTCGGGTATGTATTTTATATAAACATCAGCAACAGGCGCCAGCAGGTTCCGGTCGATCGTATCCGTGAAGTTATAAAATTTGCGATTGGTTTCTTCATTAGGATCAATCGAGTTTATGCCGGATTCGCTCGTTTGTACGGTAGCGCATCCCGCGAACGATACGGCACAGATTGCCAGCAGAACGGTTGTCCGGTGGTTAAGTATCATGATCGTAAGATAGGCATGACTGCTGATCTCCAGGCATTGCTACTTTAATCGCGTGGCAACGCTCCAAGTGGGGAGTATAAACAATAAATGACAATTTAGCGTATAACTTAACTTCGCTTACGTAAACAAAGAGAGAATAAACCTGCCGGGACAGCGGTGGTGACCTGGTTTCTCGGCCCCTCATCCTCATTCCCGGACTTATATTCACCAGCGGTACCAGATTTGATCATACCTTGATGCTTTGGGCGGGCGCCTTCAATAAGATCGGCAGTATTACCAGAGTGCAGAGGAGCGTAAACGTCAATCCGACGGTAAGCATTATTCCCATACTGGCGGTACCTTCGTGCGACGAAAACATAAGACTTGCGAAATCGACCAGCGCAGTCAGGGCACTATAGAAAATGGCCCTCGCGGTACTGGTGTGAATCAAAACTTCACTCACCATCTGGTTATTCAGGCTCCGGTGCACCATGTGCAGGCTGCTGTCGATACCGAGACCGAGCAATAGTGGCAAAGCAATAATATTGGCGAAGTTGAACGGTACATTCAACACGACGGTGAATGCGGCAGTAAACAAACTGGATAGCAGTAGGGGCGTAAGGACCAGCAGGGTATACTTCACGCTGCGCAATATGATCAACAGTGCGGCGATAATCCCCACCAGCGCCAGCAAAAATGCCTGGATAAATGCCCGCACCACCGCCTCACCTGCCTCAAGGCTCACCATTGGCGCCCCGGTGGCGTTCGGCGCGACTTGTTGCACAGACCGTACAAAACGCCGCAATGCTTCGTTGTCGTTAAGATCTTCAGCCGGATAGATCGCGACCCGATACTCACCGGAGCGGCTTTCCCACCGGCTACTCAGCGATTCTGGCAGGTCCTGCATGCCAAATGGGACAGCTTCAGTAGCAATGCGCATGCTTTGTAAAGCAAAGGGCAGCGTAGTGAGAAGATCGGCTTCCACTGACTGCAGCAAGTCGCTCCTCTCGGCTGCGCTCGACGCATCAATTCGGACAAGAAGAGCGGCAAGAGACGCTTTGAGAGCGCGAACACTTGCTGACGCGGGATGATCAGGACGCTCGGCGATGAATCGATCCAATGCGGCGGCCAGTTCACCCAAGGATTTACGCTGACTTATCTGGTCTTCACTCCCCGTCGACCGAGCCTGCGTTGAATTCGTTATCGGCCCCATCATAAGCGCCATTTCCTCGATAAGCGAAAGTTTTTCGTCCTGCTCCGTTGGCACCAGATCTAGGATGGTAACCACCTTGGTCACTTCAGGAAGCTTGGCCAATTGCTGCGCAAGCCGTTCTGTTTCTTCTTCGCTGCCGGCCAACGCAGTCGCATGCCAGGGGGAGTTGTCGGCGTCCACAAGAAGTTCCTTGAATGTCTGTATCGCTTCCCCATTCTGCGCTTGCATGTTCAGCAGATTATAGTCAAACGTTACCCGTGGCAGTATGGCAAGAGCAGCGACCATAGCTACGAAGGTGATGGCATAGGTCAACTTGTGCCACTTCAGGGATAGCTCAAGCACTTTCCCCACTGAACTCTTTGTGGTGGCTTTCGTTGACAACTTCTTAGGAAAATAACGGAGTAGAGCGGGGCCTATGGTTAGTGTAACGAGCAGACTGATCACCATGCCCGTACCGGAAATGATCCCCAATTCCGCGACCCCGCTGTAATCAGTGGGCATGAACGCATAAAAACCGATGGCGTTGGTGATCGTACACGCAGTCAGTGCCGCTCCGGCATCGCCGCCAGACAGGTGCATGGCTTCGGACGGTGGAGTACCACTTTCCAGGATCTCACGATATCGGAGCAGAAAGTGGATGGCAAAATCCGCTCCCAAACCAATATATAACACCGCAAAAGCGATAGAGATCAGATTCAGGTGACCGACCACCGCCGTGGCGAACGCCGCGGTAAGAAGCAAACCCATCGTCAGGCAGATGAGCACATTCAGTATCAGTCCCGTGTTATGCATCGCAAAATAGAGCACTATGACGACCATTACAAATGTAATGATACCTGCATACTCCATTCCACGTAGCGAGCTGTTGAGCTCCTCCTCGGCTAACGCCACCTCACCGGTGATCCTCATCCGAACCGGGCCATTTTCCGACATGCCGACATCTTTTGCTGCCGCATGAAGAGCGGCGATGGGCTGCTCCGCCGGAGATAGCTGCGTGTAATCAAGCTTCGGTTTAACGATGATCAACTGCTGGTACTTATTCTTCTGCGGTTCGCCGTTAAACAACGATTGCCACGATAAGGCGCGGGGCGACCCATTGATGCGTGCGTCAAAAGTTGCGCTTATTCCGCGTAGCACCGGCTGAAGCTCCATGCTGCGCCCCTTGCGCAATTCGTCTATCGCCCTGGCAAGCACGGAAACGAAAGATGACAAGGTGGGGTTTTCGGAGATATGCGCTATGAGCGGCTGTGCCGCAGCCAGGCGGTCGGTGATTTGTTCCAGTTCGGGAATACTTTCGTAGAGCAAGCCGTTACGCTCAAAAAAATTGTCCACGTTGGGGGTGTAGACATCGTAGAAGCTCGTTGTATTTTTTTTTAGCTGCGCGGCAAAACGTTTGGTGGCTGTGTAAACCTGCTCGGGCGTGGGGGCGTCCAGCACCACCAGCAGGGTGTCCGTGTCCTGCGGGAACGTCTCGTTGTAGTGCTTCATGTTGACGCGAAACGGAAGATGCTCCGAGAGCATATCCGTGGTATCCGTGTTTATACCAAGGTTACGCGATACATATAATCCGCATACGACAGTGACCAACAAGGCCGCCAGAAGAACCCAGGCGGCGTATCGGTAAGAGAGTGTGGACCAGCGCGCGAAGATGTCATATATGCGGCTGTGAGAAGCTTTGGTTGGTATGGCCATCCTTGAGGAAGCAATTTAGGACGATCAATCCTCGGTGCTGCCCAGGTCTTTTTAACCTTGCTCGGTCAGGATGATCTTTTTCTTTAGCATGTCGATAAGTGTCGCGAAACCATCACGCTGGAAAATAGCTCGGTACTCGACCCGTTTCAGCGCGAGATCGCTGACGCCGTCAGCCAGCACGTTGACGATGCGCCATCCATCCTCTACGTTGCGAAGGATATAGTCGAAACGTACGGGCTCACCTGTAGGCAAGAACAGCTTGCTGCGTATCATTATCTGATCCCGCGGTATGGATTGTTGCTCTATAAATTCGAAGCGCTCGCCTTCGTAACTTTTGAACCAACCTGCGTAAGTGCCAATACTGAGCTTTCGAAAAATGTCCTTGAATGCTTGCTGCTGCCCGGCATCCAGTTGAGTCCAGTTAGCCCCCAGCGTAGTACGGGCGATAAAATCAAGATCGTGGGTGCGATCAATAACAGGGGCCAGCAATTCATAGCGACCTTCATATCCGAGTTTCGACCCTTCTCGCATCGCCTTGATAAGTGCCTCGTGCAGATCATCCACGACCTGCACCGGGCTGGAAGAATTTTGAGGCTCTGCCCAGGATACGGGCGCAGCCAGAAACATGACTGCTATCATCTGAAATTTCAAAGCGGACGTAATGGCGCGCAGGACTTTCATATTGACAACCTTTATAACAACGCTACCCGCGCTATAACGCCGTAGCGCTGAAGTGAGGCCTGATAGTCCGGTAAAACATTATACCCGATGGGTTGGGCGCAACCATGACCTGCTTAAACCTGCCATGGCTATCTCATCTGCTTAAAACCGGACTCATAGTCGCCGATAACGGCCATGCCCCATCGACTCATTATGAATAGCGATAATTATGTGGAAACCAGACTTCCCGTGCCCTTAAAACCAGCGCGCGGGCTTTAAAGGCACGATAATGACCACGACTCATCATTCTACTTTAACAGGAATTCCACCGATCGTTGCTGGAGATTTCTTTTTTTCGGACGCCCATTTAGGTGTGGACTCAGCCACCATCGGGCCAGTGGTTCTCGGACCTCTGAGGGACGTGAGTAATGCCTTCACGGGATGTTGTAACATATCTTCTACAGCGGTCGCCTCATAGCCACAATGAGCCATGCACTGGGCACACTTGGGATTGCTGCTGTTACCGTATTTTTCCCATGGGGTATCCTCCAGCAGTTCCTGGAAACTGGACGCATACCCTTCGTCCGACAGTAAATAGCAAGGTTTTTGCCATCCGAAAACGTTGCGTGTCGGATTGCCCCAGGGAGTACACTGATAATTCTGGTTACCTGCGAGAAAATCAAGATAAAGGGACGAATGATTCAACTTCCAGTTCCGTGTCTTGCCTAACTTGAAGATACCTCGAAATAGATTTTTGGTATCCTTCCCCTTAATGAAGATATCTTGCCTCGGGGCGCGCTCATAGCTGAATCCGGGCGCGATGGTTGCACCTTCGATACCTAGTTCCATGGCGTAATCAAGAAACTCGGCAACATCCTCGGGCGTCTCGCCTTGGAACAGGGTACAGTTTACGGTGACCCTGAACCCTCTTGCCACGGCCATTTTTATGGCTTCAACTGCCCGGTCAAAAACACCATCCTGGCAGACCGAGGCATCATGCCGTTCTTTCAGGCCATCCAGATGGATGGAAAAAGTCAAATAAGGTGACGGCGTATAGTCGTCCATCTTTTTTTTCAACAGGAGCGCATTGGTGCACAGGTAAATATACTTCTTCCGCGCAATGATACCCGCGACAATTTGCGGCATTTCCTTATGTATCAGCGGTTCCCCCCCGGGAATGGATACCATTGGCGCACCGCACTCATCAACAGCCTCCATACATTGTTCAACTGATAACCGCTGGTCCAGGATGTGATCCGGATAATCTATTTTACCGCAGCCTGCACAAGCCAAATTGCAACGAAACAGAGGCTCCAACATCAGAACCATAGGATATTTTTTTACCCCTTTCAACTTTTGTGTGAGCAGATAAGTGCCTACAGCTATTTGTTGACGTAAAGGAACTCCCATGAGTAAACCCTCCAAAAACTTGAATAAAACCGATTGATATCCACAGGCAATACATGCCCAATTTTTCTATTATCTTCAAATACCGAACTTGATAGCCTGATACGTTTTGATCTCCGGACGATCTCGTATCACACTCCTGCAGGCTTGCAAGCTACCGCTCTGGCGCTCCAATCTCCCACCCTTGGCCCACCATGCATTCTGCATTAAATGATCGCCTCTTCACTTCACCCTGAAGCGCTCTGCAAAAGATCAGGCTTCAGTCATTTTTTCTCTTACATTCTCGTTACAACAGCATATTAGCACGGATATTTTCCAAACTAAACACACAACCTTTTCATGGTCTAATGCGCCTCCGAACAGCCCTTAATACGGTCATGACGGCGACTTTTAGCTATCTCCGATTTCCCTTCGCTGCTCTCTTTATATGGAAAGAGCCGTCCAGCAAAAGAAGGAAAAAAATGGGGCGCCTAGGCGCCCCACTCTCAACTGATCCGTTTCAATTAAAAATTGTGACGGACACCAATCGTGTAGGTAGCACGACTACCTGTTGCATAGCTGGGCGCAGCATAGCTGACAGTAGGGGTGCCGAGGTCATTCGCGAGCGCAGCATTCGGGTTGCTCACATATACATGCTGATAGCCACCGAAAATGCTTGTACGCTTGCTCAGATTATGAATCGCACCTACCGTAAAGCTATCGGCCTTGCGTGCTGCTGCGCCATTGACGCCGCCCGCATGAGCTTTGGTCATACCGCCCTGAGCCACCAGAGTGGTATTGCCCCACTTGTATTGCGCGCCTGCGAACCAGATATTGCCATCGCCGCCCCAGTTCATCGCGGAATTGCACTGCCCTGAGCCGCTACCAGCGGCGTCGAGCGGGTTCGCTACCAGCGCGGCAGCTGTGGTACAGGTGGCGGAGCCGAGTGCGTTGTTGATATTTTCATATTGGCCGCTGAACTTGAAGTTCTCCCAGGTCCATGCACCACCGACTCGCCATATTTCTTCAGTCTTCAGGCCTATCGACCTTTGCTGATTATTGGCGTTGTCTCTGGAGTAGCCGCCAAATATGTCAAGCCCCATGCCTGCGAAATCGACGTGATATTTTGCAGCAGCCTGGCCGTCAAATTCACCGTTCCTGCCGCCGGTATTGCCTTGGCTGCCCAACCCGCCCGGAGCAAAGCCGGCTATCAAGCTACCGGATTGAAGGGGGTCGA
>JBDTHR010000167.1:0-3402 GCA_039936855.1 Nitrosospira sp.
CTGCTGCAAGCATTTGACGGATCCGCGGCAATTTCTGGATAAGCTGGAGGAAATCTACTCAACCTGGCCACCGGACAGCTATGATTTGCTTGAGCTGACCGATGGCAGAGTGTTCGAGCGCTTTTCAAGGATACAGCACATTGAAGAGCGAAGTGTCGGCCGCATCTGGAGCTTTAGAGACATCACGGCACGCAGGCGCGCTGAGGAAGCTCTGCGCGAAAGCACCGAGCGCTTGCGTTTCATGGCTGAGGCAATGCCGCAAAAAATATTCACCGCCCGAGCCGACGGCACCCTCGATTATTTCAATCAGCAATGGAAGGATTATACGGGTCTTGCCCCTGAGCAAATGGCGGGCTGGGAATGGACGAAACTCATCCACCCCGAAGATATGGATGAGAGCATCGGGCGCTGGCATCACTCTCTGAACACAGGGGAGCCTTTTCGGATGGAATGCCGTTTCCGGCGGGCCGACGGGGATTACCGCTGGCATTTGATCCAGACTCAGGCCAGACGTGATGCCAGAGGAAATATATTGATGTGGGTCGGTTCAAATACCGATATTGATCCCATAAAGCGGGCGGGTGAAGAAAAAAAACAACTTCTCGAGAACGAAAAAATCGCGAGAAGCGAAGCCGAGCACGCCAATCAGTTGAAGGATGAATTTCTCGCTACCTTGTCTCACGAACTGAGGACGCCGCTTAACGCGATCCTCGGATGGTCACAGCTCATATTGCAGGGAACAATGGGCAAGGAAGACATACAGCGAGGCCTGGAAACCATCGAGCGGAATGCGCGTGCACAAAATAAGCTTATCGAAGATCTGCTCGAAATGAGCAGCATTATCTCGGGAAAGGTAAGGCTTGACATGCAGCGCCTGGATTTTGCCAGCGTCGCCGAGGCGGCGGTCGAATCGCTCGCGCCGACAGCGGAGGCCAAAGGGATTCGCATTCAAAAAATCATCGATCCGGCCTCGGGATGGGTTTCAGGGGACAACGATCGGCTTCAGCAGGTCATCTGGAACCTCCTTTCCAATGCGATCAAATTTACTCCCAAAGGTGGTACCGTGGAGGTTATAGTCGAGCAGGCCGCTTCTCATCTCCACGTTGTCATAAAGGATTCGGGGATGGGCATCAAGCCCGAGTTTCTCGCATACGTTTTCGACCGCTTCCGTCAAGCTGACTCTGCACTCAACCGAAATTACGGCGGCCTCGGCCTGGGATTAGCCATCGTGAAGCAACTCGTGGGACTTCATGGAGGTACGGTTCGGGTGGAAAGCGATGGCGAGGATAAAGGGTCGTCATTTATCGTCAGCCTGCCGCTCGCTCCCATCAGCGAAAGAAAAGACCAGCATTCCGCAGCGTCCACTCAAATTGCCTTTAAAAATGGGCATATCACGCTTCCTGGCGTAAAAGTACTGGTCATTGATGACGAACAGGATGCGCGCGAACTCGTCAAGGAGGTGCTTACGCTATTTCAAACCGAGGTGATTACCGCTGCTACCGCCGCAGCAGGTCTGGAAATCCTGAAAAACCAGCGACCCGATGTGATAGTAAGTGATATCGGGATGCCGGAAAAGGATGGATACCAATTCATCCGTGAAGTAAGAAATCTTCCCGCAACTCACGGCGGAAAAACGCCTGCCATTGCCCTGAGCGCATTTGCCCACGCCGAAGATCGGACGAGATCGATAATTGCCGGTTATCAGATGCATCTTTCGAAACCCGTTGAGTCGCATGAACTGGTTGCTGCCATTGAAAACCTGACCGGATGGATGCGAAAGCCGATTGTGCAAACATAACTGGCCGGTCTTATCTTGAGTCAGCCGCTTCCGCCTGAGAACACACCCGCTACGACGTTGCCAGGCAACACGCAAAACCCGCATAAAAATACAACCGGAGTGTATATCAGCCATTCCTACCATGAATCCACGATAATCAACCCACTATGCGCCGCTTGATTCTGCTCGGCGTGCTCGCCCTGTTTTCCTGCATCGTGGTCATATTGCTTGTCGCCGTGGGTGTCGGCGAACTTTTATCCGGCGCGGCGCCCACTGCGGTCAACACGCTATCAACAGACTTTCCGGTCGAGCCGGTACAAATTCCCGTTAGCACCCATACGAGGGAGGAAAACTCCAGTGTGCACGGCTGGTTGGTGCGGGGAACCCGGGGCGGCGGCGCAGTGTTGCTTGTTCATTCGATCCGGAGCAATCGCGTCGAAATGCTGAGCCGCGCCAAGTTCCTGAATGAACAAGGGTACAACGTTCTCCTCATCGATCTCCAGGCACATGGCGAAACGCCGGGAGACCGGATCACTTTCGGCTTGCGCGAGTCGGAAGACGTGGAAGCCGCAGTAACCTATCTACGTAACACATTCCCGGGGGAACGGATTGCAGCCATCGGGGTTTCACTCGGAGCGGCAGCAATCGTGCTCGCGAAAAATCCGTTGCGGCTTGACGCCGTGGTGCTCGAATCGCTCCATCCCACCATCAAGGAGGCCGTCGAGAATCGCTTGAAGCTCCATCTCGGGCAGATCGGTCCCGTTTTTTCTCCGCTCCTGCTGTCACAGTTATCGTTTCGTCTGAATGTTTCTCCCGATGAGTTGAACCCCATCAACCGGGTAGGCGATCTCAATGCCCCATTACTGCTGATTTCCGGTACCGACGATCGGCATACGACAATGGCGGAAGCCGAACGCCTGTTTGAAGCCGCACGTCAGCCTAAAGAAATCTGGATCGTTCCCGGAGGGGGACATTTCAATATGCACGCCTATGCCGGTAAAGAATACGAGAATCGTATATCCGATTTTCTTCAATGGTACCTGCGCAAGCGGGATTAATTTACTTTTATGCCAAGCCCTATTCCAACGCGTTAGCGCGATGAAAATCCCGGGGTTCCAAAGTAGCTAAAGAGGCGTCAGAAAAGAAACTCCGCCCGCGCCCACCGCCGTACCATCCCGAAGCCGTTGCGCAAACTGATCCCCTCTCGTTTCGCTGTCATCGCCAATAACACGTCCTGTTCTATTCTTATGGAAGCTCGATAACTGCTTCCCGAAGGGAATGACAACTCGAATATCAGTCCCGTACAACGTGCCATGCAGCTTCGGCAGTTCGTGCCAAGGCGCGGTAGGTCTTGTGTGGTGCGCGTTATGATAGCCAAAGTTGAGGGTAAGAAGATTCAGCCACGGATAGCGAGTCGAGATCAGGTTGCTGAACGTATGAGATTCCTCATAGCCCCGGTCGCCTCTATGCTTCGTCAGGTCGGCATCGCTGCCGAGCGCCGGAACAAGATCATAATTGTGTTGAAGCGCATCCATGAAGCGCAAAATCGTCAGGAATATGGCATAGGCCAGTAAATAACACGCATAAGCTAGCGGCGAATGCAGGAACAACATCAGAAGCAGGCT
>JBDTHR010000168.1:0-9122 GCA_039936855.1 Nitrosospira sp.
AAGGTTCAAAGTCCGCCGGGCTATTGGATAACCTGGGGGGGGCAATTCGAGCAATTGATTTCAGCCGCGCGACGCCTCCAGATTGTCATTCCTGTTGCCCTCGGATTGATTTTTGTTCTGCTCTATACCATGTTCGGCAATGTTCGAGACGGCTTGCTGATGTTTAGCGGAGTTCCCTTCGCGCTTAGCGGCGGAATTGTGGCGCTGTGGTTGCGCGATATCCCGCTGTCCATTTCCGCCGGCGTGGGATTCATCGCCCTGTCCGGCGTAGCCGTGCTGAACGGCTTGGTCATGCTGGCGTTTATCCGCGATTTACGAGCACAGGGCATGCCCCTGGATGAGGCTATTCAAAATGGCGCTCTCACCCGTTTGCGCCCGGTATTAATGACGGCATTGGTAGCTGCGCTTGGGTTCGTCCCCATGGCGCTCGCCACCGGAACGGGTGCGGAAGTGCAGCGACCACTGGCAACAGTGGTAATCGGCGGCATTCTTTCGTCCACCGCGTTGACTCTGCTGGTACTGCCCATATTGTACCGCCTGGTCCATGGCAACGATGACGATGGCAACGATGATGATCGCAACGGAATGCAGGGCTGAACTCACTACTTATTTACTCCTTACTCCCTTACCCACCCATTACTCATCCCCGAATAATAGTCATAGATTCCTGTGGTTTCCATATTCTTCGTCCAATGCATCCATCACTTTCGCGAGCGTCTATCGCAGCTCGTCAAACTATGCGCCAAACGGGATAGGGATATTACACTTGACATTAAATCTCATCCGTGCTAGTGTTAAATTGGGTTTGATTATTCAATCCACCTTTCGGAGGTATCGATGAAACGTACACTTAAACCGTTGCTGATACTATCTACTCTGATATTTCTCTCGTCTGAAGCTGCAGTGGCTGCCAATTACACGACCTATGGTCTGGGCGTAGGTAACAAGCTTGCGCACGGTGCCGCGAATACCATAACAGGCATCGCGGAAGTTCCGAAGAGCATGCTGATGGAGACTAAAGAAAAAGGCTTGGGTTATGGACTCACCACAGGGTTGTTCATCGGTATTGCCGATGGGGTCGGCCGTTCGCTGGCGGGGGTTGCGGATCTGGGCACGTTCTTTATCCCATCTAAACCGCTGGTTTCGCCCGGCTATGCCTGGCAGGACTACCGGAGCCAGCAAACCCGATTCCAGCCAAACTGGTAGTAGAAATATAAAATTTCGGCAGGGAAATAGTCCGCTGCCATTATAGAAGAAGGGAGCTGCGGCTCCCTTCTTCTATAATGGCTTCAATATAGCAACTACCGTCGGGATAACGTCGTACGGACTTGTCGTGGCATTCAACAAACCGCACCGTCTATCCGATCCCCGGTGGTCGCTGGCCGTTGCACGTTACAGGCCTCCGTTCGCTGGCAATGCCTGTTGAGTTACGATTTAACCAATCTCGCCAGCTTGCGTTACTCGGTCGACCTGGCAATAATTCCGGGCCACGTCAACCCAACCATGTTTCTTCTCCAGAGCCCGAATAGCGCGCAGAATCATCAAGGTCAACCGAGGACAGTAGCAACTCGTAATTATTGATACCAGGTTCAGGACTGACCCAATTCTTCAGAAGCGCGCTTGCCGCTTGCTCTAACCGGGCAATTTCATCGGCCTGCAACATTCGTCAGCGTAGGCTATGCGATGCAGGAATATGAAGATGGGTGAAAGAACTTTATTTAATTGCCAGTCTCGCCATTTACTGGAAACGGTATCATGTCCGGAGTTGTGCCTCGTTGTTCAACTCCAGAAAGGAAGACATTATGTTAAAAGTTGCGCTATTCGTAAGATTACAAGCCAAACCGGGGAAGGAAACCGAAGTAAGCAATTTTCTCGAACAGGGACTTACACTGGCGAATCAGGAGGCCGAGACGCCGGTATGGTTCGCTCTTCGCCTGGGCCCATCCACTTTCGGCGTTTTCGACGCATTCGCCGATGAGGCGGGGCGGTCGGCGCATTTATCCGGTCCGATCGCAGAAGCACTGAGCGCCAACGCAGCCGATCTATTGGCGGAACCCCCGCAGATTGAGTATATAGACGTACTCGGCGCAAAGCTTCCACTCTGACGCCATCACTGGCGAGAAAGCCGGGTAGTGCGGAGGAGCGAAGCAGATGATCCCTCGTTCCTTCGCATCGTTCGATTCCCTTAAAGGGTATCTTCCTTCCATCCTCCGGATTTAAGTTAAAATATTTTTTTGTTCATACGCGCACGTCAATTTTAATGAAAAAAACCCGCGCTCCTCATCGCACCAAATCTCCGCGCGTAGTGCAAGAGCTTTGCCGCCTGGCGGCAGGGCTTGCCGCTTCAGGCAGCCGTATAGAAGACGCGTTCTGGGAAAATCGGCTTGCGGCAAAGATACACGCCCAATTGCGTACAAGCGACGATCAAAATCTCGAAGCAGCGCTGGACCAGCTTTACGATACCGACCCGGCGGGTTATAGCGAGTTCATTTATGCCATAGAGGCGGCAATTGAATGCAGCGTACTGACACATGAAGATCGACGCTATGATGTACTGATGTTCGCCGTGCCAGTGCTGACCTGGTCGCGATTTTCGATTCCTTCAGGTCCGGTAGATGAAGGAATGCTGGCCAATTTGCGCGTACAGTTGCAGACTCATGTACTGGCGCCGAATGTCCAGTTCGTGCTCGCGGATTGTCTGTTCAGCCCCGATCAGCTACCACGGGGCTATCACCTTACGCATGAGTTGGCCGCAAAGCTGTGGGCAGCGGCGGTATCGGGGGAGCGCAAGTTGCATATGAACCCCAACCGACTGGCGGAAACCGGCCGTTTCCTCTCTGATACACGTTATCTGCTAGGGGGTATCGCGGTGCCGCAAGGAAAAGCCATGTTCCGCTGGCAGCAAACTGGCGGGGCTGGCGAGACCAGGAACGGCAACCTGCCGGCTCTGATGTTATCAAAAGACGAAGTTGTGCTTGCATGGCAGACTCACGGTGGCGAAGCTTTGCGGAAGTTCTTCCTGGGGTGCGCGTTTGAATTACTGATACCCGATGGCTTTTTTTCGGCCTGGCGCATGGCGGATCGCCTCGCCCGGCCCTATTCCACGCATGCCACCGTTAATTTCCTGCAAACTACGCTGAATATTTCACCTAACAGGCTACGTGCGGTCATCGCGCCATTCCATGATCAGTGGCTGGAAGAATACCGGATAGGTTTCACGCTCAAGGATCGCAACGAGGTACTGTATGGGATAGTATGGGCATTGGTTGGCGACGAAGATGAGAGCAGTGATATCGTAACCCAAATCGAAACAACCTTGCGGGAATGCGGTATAGGCCATACCATGTTGCTGCAAAATCATTTTCTGCTGGATTATTGCGAGGAGTGTGGCGCTCCATTGTTTCCAAATCCGGAAGGCGAAGTGGTACATGCCGAATTTCCGGAAGAAGGCGAAGTGACGCCAATACATTTACATTAAGATACACTCTTGATCCGCTTGAAATATACCTCTGAAATATCCCTGAGAGTATCAGGGGACGCTAAATTTTTGACTGAAGAGAAACATGGACCGAAAGATCGTCAAATCCGAGCAGGAATGGCAAAAGCAACTCACGCCTCAGCAGTACCATGTTTGTCGCGAGGGCGGCACCGAGTCCGCTTTCACGGGCGAATACTGGAATTGCCACGACGACGGTGTATACCGTTGCGCATGCTGTGGCGCCGCGTTATTCAGTTCGGATACCAAGTTCGATTCAGGCACGGGCTGGCCTTCTTTCTGGCAACCCGTTGACCCGGCCAATGTCACCAACGAGGAAGATGACAGCTTTTTCATGCACCGGACAGAGGTATTGTGTGCTCGCTGTGACGCGCACCTGGGGCATGTATTCAACGACGGACCTAAGCCAACCGGTTTACGCTATTGCATCAATTCCGGATCACTCAAGCTCGATCGGGGAACGGGCAATATATAAACGACTCGATTGGATTCGATCCGTTTATCAGTGAATATCGTTTTTATCACGCCGAGAGACATATTGTGCGTTTTGGCGGGAACCTGGCTCGACCATTCCTCTTTCGACCAGTCTTTTAAGTCGGGGCGAAGAATTATCAACCGGGTGCTAAAATCTTCCGCAATTCAAGCGCCTATATTCGCTCATTTTTTTGGAAAATTTAAATAGATTTTTCCGTGGCTAGCAACCATAATTACTTTTCGACGGCTCGTGCTGGCCCAGTTGGACATTATGAAGCTTCTTTTTGATCTCTTTCCGGTAATACTGTTTTTTGTTGCTTTCAAAATTTATGGCATCTACGCGGCCACTGCCGTTGCCATTGGAGCCACTTTTGCACAGATCGGCTGGGTCTGGTATCGCCACCGCAAGGTGGATACCATGCTGTGGGTGAGTCTTGTTATCATCGTTATTTTCGGCAGTGCGACATTGATCCTGCAAGATGAGACATTCATCAAGTGGAAACCGTCGGTACTTTACTGGTTTTTCGCCGCCGCGCTGCTATTAGCCCCGCTGTTGTTCAAGAAGAACTTGATCCGTGTCATGATGAAAGAACAGATCAAGCTGCCAGATTCTGTGTGGGGACGCCTCAACGCCAGTTGGGCTGCATTTTTCGCGTTAATGGGTGGCGCGAATCTATATGTGGCCTTCAATTACGATACTGATACCTGGGTCAACTTCAAATTGTTCGGTTTTATGGGTCTGATGGTAGCTTTCGTCTTATTACAAGGTGTGATGCTGGGTAAATACATACAGGACGGTGAGGATAAAGAAGCGTGATGTTCTATGCGATAAGCGGGGAAGATATACCCGACAGCCTGGAAAAACGGCTTGCGGCACGTCCGGAACATCTGGAACGCATCAAGGTATTGCAGGAAGAGGGGCGTCTTATCCTCGCCGGCCCATACCCTGCAATTGATAGTCCCGATCCCGGTCCCGCAGGGTTTTCCGGTAGCCTGATCGTCGCCGAATTCGAATCGCTGGAAGCCGCACGAACCTGGGCGGAGGCCGATCCATATGCCACCTCCGGCGTATACGACAAATTGACGGTCAGGCCGTTCAGAAAAGTTTTCCCTTAAATAAAACCGATGAGTACCATCGAATTGATCAAGCAGAAACTTTCTGTTCTTGAACCGGAAAAAATTGAAATCGTGGATGATAGCGCCCGACATGCAGGGCATGAAGGCGCTAAAAGCGGTGGCGGGCATTATTTACTCACCATTGTTTCCCGTAAGTTTTCCGGAAAATCCCCGTTGATGCGACATCGTCTGGTCTATACCGCGCTGCAAGGGATGATGCACAAGAATATTCACGCGTTAAGTGTAAAAGCGTATACTCCCGAAGAAATTTGATTTTGATCCCATGACAAGGAAGCCCCCCATGTACTCTATTAAATTTTTCCAACTCGCAGCGCTAGGTATTTCCGGGCTGATTGCCATGACGGCCGTTCAGGCTCAAACTGGCTCAACCATGGCTAAGGTAAACGGAGTTGCCATACCTCAGTCGCGCCTCGAATTTATAATGAAAGCGCGCGCTGCCCAGGATCAGCCAGATTCTCCTGAAGCCAGGAAAGCCTTGCGTGAGGACCTCATAACCGAGGAAGTCATAGCGCAGGAAGCGAAAAAGAAGGGGCTCGACAAGGACCCGGATTTCATAACCCAACTTGAGATGGCGCGTCAGACAGCTCTGGTTAGAGCTTATCAGGTCGATTACATAAAGAATCACCCGGTGGGCGATGAAGAACTGCGCAAAGAGTATGAAACAGTTAAAACCCAGATGGGCGACAAGGAATATAAAGCGCATCATATTTTAGTCGCCACCGAAGCGGAAGCTAAAGATATTATCGCGCGTATTAAAAAAGGTACCAAGCTCGAGAAAATTGCCGAGGAAAAATCCCTGGATACCGGCAGCAAGAATAAGGGCGGCGAACTCGACTGGAGTCCCGCTGCAAGCTATGTCCAGCCCTTTGCAGAAGCTTTGACCAAGTTGACCAAAGGTCAGCTCACCGAACAGCCGGTACAGACACCCTTCGGCTGGCATGTTATACGATTGGACGACGTGCGGCCCTTGAAGGTGCCGCCATTCGAAGAAATTAAGCAGAACCTGGCTCAACGGGTATTGCAACGTCAGTTTGCGGCATCGGTCGGCGACTTGCGATCCAAGGCGAAGGTTGAATAAGGTGCGTTCACCTGCCTAGATAAAAAGGTGGTCGGTTGACCGCCTTTTTTTACGGATGCAACTTGAATGGGTACACGAAGATCCCGTCCTTTCACTTTCTAAATTGGAATCAGGTTACTATCTGCATGCGCGGCGCCAGCGCGCATAACAATTCGTAGCCTACCGTTCCGGCTGATTGCGCCACCTCGTCAACGGGCATCCCCTTTCCCCAGAGCGTTACCGGGGTACCCACCCCGGCGCTTTCGAGTTCGCTCAGATCTACATGCAGCATATCCATGGATATACGGCCGATAACGCGAGTGCGCCTGCCGTTCACCAGTATGGGGGTGCCCGTAGGCGCATGCCGTGGATAGCCATCCGCATACCCCCCCGCCACTATTCCCACGCGCATTGACCCATTTGTACGAAAAGTATGGCCATATCCGACGCCATTTCCTGGCTCAAGCATTTGCACCGCGATAATCTTGCTCGATACTGTCATCGCCGGGTGCAGATCCAGCTCGTCAGCAGAGGTGTCCGCGAATGGGGAGGCACCATAAAGCATGATGCCGGGCCGCACCCAATCGGCATGCGTTTTGGGGAAACGCAGGATGGCAGCGGAATTTGCCATTGAACGGGAGAGATACCGCCCTTCAGCGGCAGCGTTGAAAAGTTGCAGCTGCGCGGCAATGCTCTCGTTGCTGCAGGGCTCGTCTGCACGGGCAAAATGCGTCATCACTGTAATTCGGCCCACGGACGAATTTGCCTTGAGGGCTTCCAGCGCAGCGGGAAACTCATCAAGCGTGAATCCCAGCCGATTCATGCCGGTATTGAGCTTCAGAAATACATCCAGCTTGCCGCGGGGCCTGGATGCCGACAGCATTGCGAGTTGCTCGCGGTGATGGATTACGGTGCTTAAACGGTATTGTTCGATCCAGCCTAATTCGCTGATATCGAAAAAACCTTCGAGCAGCAAAATTGTCTGGCGATAACCTGCCTCCCGCAACCGCACGGCAGCATCCAGCTCGAGCATTGCGAATCCCTCTGCTCGCGCTAGCGCCTGGGCCGCACGCAGCAATCCATGACCATATGCGTCAGCCTTGACCACTGCCATCACGCGCGAGTTGGGAGCATGGCGGCGAACGACGGACAGATTATATTCGAGTGCGGAGAGATCGATCAGTGCCTGAATGGGACGTGGCATCAGCAGGGCAACCTCTGAACAAATCCACCGGATAAGTTTCCGGAATTACTCAGAATTTTCTTGAGTGATAGTGAAAATTTCATCAGCAGTCCTGAATCGGAGGGTTTCAATTTTATGGCACAACGGTTTCGTGATATTGCATGGATGAGCATTGTATAATTCCTCGCCTTACGGGTGAGAAAGTTTTAGGAGAGCAAAGCTTGAAACGCGGATTCTATACCATCATGGCAGCGCAGTTTTTCTCTTCGCTGGCGGACAACGCGCTGCTGGTCGTCGCCATCGCGCTTTTGGTAGAACTGCACGCACCTGCCTATCTCACCCCGATGCTCAAGTTTGTGTTCGTTTTGTTTTATGTGATTCTTGCTCCGTTCGTCGGCGCTTTTGCTGATTCCATGGCCAAGGGGTGGGTCATGTTCATTAGCAATAGCATCAAGATCGTGGGTTGCGGCCTGCTTTTTCTGGCATCGCATCAGTATTTTGCCCTAGCTGCCTACGCGGTCGTCGGGCTTGGCGCCGCTGCTTATTCTCCCACCAAATACGGCATACTCACTGAACTGTTGCCCCCCGAAAAACTGGTCATCGCCAATGGCTGGATCGAAGGTTTGACCGTTGCCTCTATCATAATAGGCACGGTACTGGGTGGGCTACTGATCTCACCCTCGATCTCCACCCTGTTTTTGACGCTCGACTTTCCACTCATAGACACAGGCGTGAATACCGTCACGGAAGCTGCCATACTTCTCATCGCCATATTCTATACCACCGCCGCCATCTTCAATCTGTACATTCCCAATACCGGAGTTGACCACCGCGCTCTCAAGAAGAACCCTGTATTCCTGATCCATGAGTTCGGGCATTGCATGAAGCTGTTATGGACGGACAAGCTCGGGCAGATTTCGCTGGCCGTCACTACGCTGTTCTGGGGAGCCGGGGCAACCCTGCAATTTATCGTGTTGAAGTGGGCCGATATCGCGCTCGGCTATCCGTTAAGCAAAGCCGCGCTATTACAAGGCGTGGTCGCCGTAGGGATCGCGGTAGGCGCTGTCATCGCAGCACGGTTAGTGTCGCTTCGACAGTCGGTAAAAGTGATTCCGATTGGCATCGCCATGGGGATTGTCGTAATGGCCATGGTTCTGGCGCGCGACCTGTGGATTGCGGTTCCACTTTTAATGCTGATTGGCGGACTTGCGGGTTTCTTTGTCGTGCCGATGAATGCCCTGTTGCAACACCGCGGACACATCCTGATGGGTGCCGGCCACTCCATAGCGGTTCAGAATTTC
Source organism: Nitrosospira sp. (assembly GCA_039936855.1). Lineage (GTDB taxonomy): Bacteria > Pseudomonadota > Gammaproteobacteria > Burkholderiales > Nitrosomonadaceae > Nitrosospira. The sequence continues at coordinate 8,649 of JBDTHR010000168.1, forward strand.
AATGAAAACCTTAGTATTCTCACCATGCTGACCGTGTATGCACTTTTGGTAAGCTTCGACGTCCACGTATACACCGTTATTGTTCTGTTCGGCCTGCTCGTGGCGGTAACCATGACTCTGATACGTCAGTGGCATTTGCGTAACCAGAGTATTGAAGATTCATTACATCTGATCGGTGCTGATAAAGGACACTAGTGTTATGAGTTAGTAATTCATTGAATTAATTGGTTTGCTTGCTGTCTCATATAGAGTGCATGTGATGAGGAGATGCAGCGATGAAGGGCAGACCGAAAGCGGAGCTGATCTTGAGCATAGCCGAACGTGAGCAGTTGCAGGCGTGGTCGCGTCGACGCAAAACCGCGCAAGCGTTGGCGCAGCGGTCGCGAATCGTGCTGGCTTGCGCCGCTGGTGCCGAGAATCGAACGGTGGCTTTCCAATTGGGGGTTACTCCGCAGACCGTATCGAAATGGCGCG
>JBDTHR010000169.1:0-3987 GCA_039936855.1 Nitrosospira sp.
TATTCCCCGCTCAGCACGACCTTGGTTTGAGCAGTCGGCTTGAATGTAAACGTGGGATTGACACCGCCGCGCTCCAGATCGACGCCATTACGATAGCTGTTCGAGTGTTCGTACATCGCGTTGAGGCGGAAAGCAGCCACATCGTTAATGCCCTGGCCGATGTCGACCGCAATCCGCTTATGGCTGAAGGAGCCATACTGCGCTGAAATTTCACGTATCGGCGTCCAACCGGCTTCCTTGGTGACACGATTGATCACGCCACCTGCGCCGCCCCGCCCGAAAATCATTCCGTTGGACCCTTTCAGGACTTCAACCCGGTCTATATTGTAGAGATCCCGAAAATATTGGACGTCGTCGCGCAACCCATCGACATAAAAATCTCCCGTCGAGCTGTTACCACGAAAAATTACGGTATCGCGATTGCCCTCTCCTTGTGACGTGTTCACTCCCGGCACGTAGCGGACCACGTCACCGATATTCTGCATGGTCTGGTCCTTGATCATCTCCTGCGTTACAACCGTGATGGATTGTGGTACGTCACGCAACGGGGTATCGGTTCGGGTGGCACTAAAACTTTTCGTGGCCATATAACCGTCCGTCGGGCTGGTTATGGTGCTCGCCGAAATTTTTATCGACGGCAATACCGCCGGTTGATCAGCCACTATCGGCGGTAGCTTCCTTACAATGTACCCATCAGCCTGCGATACCGCTTCAAGTCCGCTTCCTGTCAGAAGGCGGTTCAATCCGCCCTGTATCGAGAAATTGCCGTTCAGCCCTTGCGTCGTGATACCTTTTATATCGGCGGCAGCGAAGGAAACCTTCACCTGTGTCTGCCTTGTAAATTGATTGAGCGCATCTTCCAGCGCTCCGGCAGAGATATTATATGGCTGCGCATGAGCGCTGTCGCCAACGCTTGACTCGGCAAAGGCCGCATGGGGCAAGGCTATGGCAGCCGTGCCGAGAAAAAACAGCGCACCCTGTACTGCCGCTGCCAGGGAAGATCGAGATAAGTTGGATTTTGCTTTCCTGCCAGTGCGCTTTCGGACCACGTCGCGGTTTTCAGGGCGAATCGCACAGAGGGGCGTATTTTGGAACTCATCAGCGCGAGCCGCGCGGTGGGTAAGCCGGGATGCAACAATATTCGCGCTGCTTTTATATTTATTTTTCACAGCCAATTAACTCCAGTGAGTTGGATAAATTTGGCTGGCTTGCAGGAATGCTTGGCTGGCTAAAAGAATGCCGCTGGTTTAGGCATTAATTCCTATCCCAGCGGCGGTGATATCATTTCTCGGCTTTGCAGCCGGTTCTCAATACTGTATCGCCTTGGAGAGTTCCTTCCATATCTCATTCTGATGAATGAGTTTTACGATCGTTGCTTAGTTCGATGGGCTGCGATACGGTATGTGACCTTGAATAATTCTTTCTTTATTTTAAGAAATGATAACGGTTCTCATTATATTTCAATGACGCTCGAAAGGCAATACCATCAATAGGGCTTATGGATTTCCCGGCGCAACTTGCGGTTGATAAATAAATTGGCTGGCTTGCCCAGGACGGGTTGGCGAGCTATGGAATTGTTAGCGTAGAAGAACGCTTGGGAAATTATTTAAGTTTTGTTCTTTATTCTGCAGCCAGCGAAGAATAATGATTGCATCGTTTCTTATAGACCAGCAGCGCACTATCCCTCTTCGCATGAGTGTTTATTACCGCCGGATGATACCGAAATATCGAGTGGAGAATGTACCTTATTTATTTGCAATCATTTCTACAATTGCAAACGGGAATGATTCTTACTATATTCAATTGAAGCGGAAAAGCAAACCTTTTCATTAGCCATCGTCACTTAGAAGTAACCATAATAGTGTCAATGTTTCGGTAAGGTTACCGTGCGTAATTGACGCGCTGGCCCTTAGCGCGCCTTAAAGCGCGAATCTTGTCTTCACCTCTGCGCCTGAAACTCTTCAGTCTGCTTACCTTGTTTGCGCCTCTTGTTTGTCGCTCATTTTTACAATGACTCAATTATTTTTTTGATACTCCATCGTAAGTAATTGTAAATATATCGTAATTATAATATGGCATGGTTGTTGCTTTAAAACGACACAACAATAATTCAAATTAAAGAGGGAGAAAATGAAAAATAATTTATGGGTCTTCAGGGCAATTCTGGCAGTGTGTGTTTTTGCTTCCAGCCCCGTGCAGGCGATTGAACTGCGCAGCGGCTTCGGCGGGTCGGCGGGTTTTGGGGATTTAACACAACAGCCTAATGATGATGGATCATCAAATGAGCTCAATTTGCCATTCACCTTGAATTTCTTTGGAAACAATTACAATACATTCTGGGCGAACAATAACGGTAATATCACTTTTGGCGGACCGGTCGGCACATACACTCCAGACGCTTTTCCGGTTTCAGGTCAGCCAATGATCGCGCCGTTTTGGGCCGATATTGACACGAGAGGTACCGGCGCTGTGTATACCGCTTCCCCGAATGCGAATACGCTGGTCACCACATGGAACGACGTAGGTTATTACGGCGCTCATACGGATAAAGTCAATGATTTCCAGTTAACGCTGCTCAATCGTTCAGATACTGGCGCAGGAAATTTTGACATCGAATTTCGCTATCGGCAGCTTGAATGGACTACTGGCGATGCCAGTGGTGGTTCTGGTGGTTTAGGCGGCACGCCCGCACAGGCAGGTTATGATGCAGGTGATAATACCAATTTTTTCGCACTACCCGGTTCTTTGAGTTCTTCGGTACTGAATCTCGCCAACACCAGCAATATCAGCGAGGATACGCCCGGCCTCTGGATCATGGCAATCCGCAATGGCGAGATGTCCGATGGGTCGTCACCGGATGCGCCATTGCTACCTTCTATCGTCCAGGCAGATGGCTGGCATTTTAATTTCAATATTGACCTCAATCAAAGAATCTTTATTGATCCGCTCGTCGCGATCGGCTACGACTATGTCGTAAATTCTGGCCCCAACATTCAGACGGCCATGTTTCCCACCATTGCCGGCGATACGGATGGGTATGAGGTTTTTGGCTTCAATACGGGTACCAGCATGTATGATATTAATTTGGGTCATGTCAATCCGGGCGACGTGTTCGACTTCGGAGCCGGTGGTGTGGACCGTTTCGGCCTGCGCCAGATTGATGTCATGTCTGAGCTTGATCCTACCGACACGCAGGCATTTGTTACTGGCCTCACGTTCGTGAGCGCGGGCACTGTAAGCATGACGCAGAATCCGATTACGATGGATGTGTCGACAAATGCCGTGCCTGAACCTTCGACTATTGCGCTTTTGCTGGCAGGGCTAATTGGCTGCGGCGTACTGCGGCGTCGCCAGGGACATTAGGAAAATGCTGAGCCATCAACGCATGAGTATTTGACCATCTATAATTCTATGCGCACCGAGTCCAAACGTATTGCTATCGGGATTCTGATTCTGGTTATGCTTGTTGCCGGCTGCGATCGCAGCGACTCTGTGCGTTCACAGCCGGTAGCGCTCATTAATAAAGACTCACTACAGTCGCAATCTGCAAAGATCGACGAGACGCGTTTCTCAGCCTGGGGTTTGTCATGCGAGGAAGCGCAGTCTGCTAAAGACTTGACATCGCAGAAATGCATCATATCTCAGCTCGTGACCACAGATCCAAAGGGCGACCGGGTGTTGCTCGGGGTAACCGTGGATTATCTGGATTCTCCATCAGTGGCTACCATCCACTTTCGCTTTTCACCCACCGCGAAAGTGGCTCCCGGTATCGGAATAAAAATCGACGAGTCGACAGAGATGCGTTTGCCTATCAACGACTGCAATACGCAACGGTGTGAGGCTTCTGGTCGCCTGAAACCCGATGTACTGGAACTCTGGCGGTCTGGCCGCACTGCCCAACTGGCATTCATCGCAGATAACGATCAACAAGTGACACTGCCCATATCCCTTGATGGGTTCGATAAGGCCATGGCAGCATTGGATGAA
>JBDTHR010000170.1:0-3828 GCA_039936855.1 Nitrosospira sp.
TAACGCGGCCGCTACCGCACTATGGTCGCCAGAGCTATGTAATATTCAACGGTTCGAAGGTGATTGGACGCGGTGCATGGCCAACACGTGCGCCGATGGTAAAGCTCGACTAATAGCCGCTATACGCCATACGTCATTTCCGGCCGTGCGGTGCTGTACCGCGCCGGGAAACCTGCGCCGCAAACGGCGGATTCAGCGATTCGCATCATGTTCCCGCATTCGCTCCCGCTCCCTTCCAATGCGAAGTCTTCAATTGAAACTGTAATATAGTCGAGAAAGAAAATAGCCATCGCAATGATGCGGCTAGCCACAAAGGCAAGTATTCATCCGCGAGCATGGATGTTTCAGTGAAACTTGACTATTATTTCTTCATACACCTACTATTCATGGAGAGGATATGAATGCCGATTATAAAGGATACAGCATTGTCGCCGGTGCGGACCACGACGATACGACAAGTCTCTGGAATGGCCGCTACAGGATTCTCGATGACAAAGGAATCGTTGTTTATGAAAGCTTTGTCGAACCTTTGTCTGATCAGGATCAGGCGGCCGAAGCCGCTGGCGCAGAAGCGCGCGCATGGATCGATAGGCAATAGCTAAAGCGGCCCGAATTGCTTTGCACCTTGATAAGTTCTATAAGGTCCGGCGGGATCTGCGATAACAAAAAAACCCGCCGAAGCGGGTCCGTTCGTCCGTGCATTCTGGAGCTTTACGATTTACGCCTGCGTATGGCCCCGATAGCGAAAAGGCCGAGTCCAACCAGGGCAAGGGTTGCCGGTTCCGGGATCTCGCCAGTTTGGCTAAATGCTGCGTCATACGTTGTGTAATGGCTTAGTCTACCAATATTGGTGTTTTTCCCGCCTCCTCCAGAAAGATTTTGCACTTGCTCGTTGGACCATACCAGTTTTGTCATTTCCCCGGTGTTTTGAAAGAAAAAAGTATTGGCGGTGGCACTGGTACCACCAATGCCGAATTTCAGAAGGAAAAACCCTGGCGTGGCCGGGTTGATATCCAGGTACCATTCACCCGGATTTGTACCATTCGCATAAGCGGTGAACGAGTCAATCTTGAGATCTTGTACCAGATTGGTGTTACCGGCAAACGTTTCCATGTAGGCGAGCTCATTCGCATCTGAAGAGTTGCCAAGGAGAGCCTCTCCTATTTTAATGTCAAGTATGAAAGCCGCTTGTGCAGACGGTATCCAGAGGGCTGCGCCAACTAGTGTTGCGAGTATCGTGGAAAAGAATTTATTTTTTTTGTTCATTTTATTTTCCTTGTTTTTCAGTTGCAGGGTTGCGTAATATCTTTGCAGAAGTGTTCCCGATCAGGCGTCATACCTGGGACTTTTTTGGTTTGTCGTAAAACTCTCTCCATTGCCGCAGTTGTTATTATTCGCATAAAAGCAGGAAGATGAAATAGCCCGACGGGTTGATTGCGATAGTTCTCTAGTGCTATTGACCATGCTTAAGAGCCATAGAACAAGACCCATTGGACCGCTGGAGAAAGGTTTGATGCAGACCGATGGCGAAGCCGAGGCCCAATAGCCAAATAGGTTGTTGGTTGGGCGGGATGATGAATGACCCTTGTCCATAAGCTGCAAGCGGACTGCCGGATTCAGGTTCAAGACTTGGTGTCGCATGGGCTTTAGTGTTTTGAAGTCGAAATGGACTGAAGAGAAAGCTCCGAACCGGCTTCAGCTATTTGTGCTGGGCCAGTCTTGGAAATGGCCTGCACCCGGTTGTAAACATCCAGCTTCTTGAAGATGCGCCGCAAATGATTTTTAACTGTATAAATGCTGATCGTCAGGATGGAGGCGATCTCGGCATTCGTTTTGCCCGCCCTGACCCAATCCAGTATTTCGACTTCACGCGTGCTCAGCCCGTAACTTTCGCTGTTTTGCGACGCATCTGCCGGGGATGGCGCAGCGCTATTTCGACGAGCCAGGGGCTGGACCCGGCGCAATGCAGTGTCAAGATAAGGCAGCAGGTTCTCCATTGCGCCCAGCGGGGAATCGTTGAGGTTGTTGGTTGAACTGAATATTACATAGAGGCAGTCCTGGCCTCCGCGTTCGTCGCTGATGCCGTGTACGAGCAGAGACCGCATGTCGTGCAATGCTTCGCGAAAAGCGCATAGCGGCCCACGGTCTCCAAATCGAAAACCACACGCGCCGAGGCTTAATCGGTAGGGCGCCTTGCCCAATTCGACCCAGCAGCTATACAACCCCCGTTGCAAGGCCAAAAGATTTTCCGAATGTAAATGCTCGGTTCTGACGCCGGGCAATACGGAAACAAGGTCATGTCGAAGAGAGTTCGCGCCAGCATCATTCCAGACCGCGAGCATGATTTCGTGGGGAAGATAATGCTGTATTTCTCCCTGCAGCCACCTCAATAGGTCGGAATGGCTCTGCACAGCTATTCCTTCCCGTATCACCCGGAAGTACCGTTCCAGATGCTCATCGGAGAGCGAGGAAGGAAAAGAGAACGGGGAAGGAATAATCATTTGCGCTGGATCTGCCTAAGTCAGGTAATTGAATGAAATGCCGAGATGAGTAAGTGCTCCTTGTTAAGCAAAAATCATTCCAGAAAAAAAATACCTGTTGGATCAAATGGTTAATAAATAAATCCGCGCTGACTTCACATATTGTAAGAAATACCGACGAGTCATGGCGCGTGCTCGTCATTGCGCCTTCCGCAGGCGCGGTAAGGCCGGTATTGCGGGACCTGGGCTATTGAGGCGCAACCACCAATGTGGATGGATGGCGGCTGGGGACAAGAATTACTGCCTGAACACTCGGACGCGACATTTCGTGACGGCAGGTGATCATTCTCGTCTTTGGGGTAAATTTACCCATCGGCTTTAGTAGTCCCGCATTGCAGCCGTTATTGTCCATGCAGCTTAGATATGAGCGGCGGGGCATGCTCATGCTTCGTTACATACAACACCTGCGATGCAAGAAAACAAGATGGCAAAAGTTGCAAATACCTAATTTGACGAGGCGGGGGGATGATTTCATGAGAATTGGTTTTTTTACCAAGCTGTTCACTGTCATCCTGATGCTGCTTCTTTGTGCAATTGGAATAATGGTTTTTCAGGCGTTGGGTATCCGCAATGACGTCGCCTCCAGTGAGGATCACCGCTATCGCTCTTTGCTGCTTGCCGGTGAGTTGTTTCAAAGCTCTGAAGACCTCACGCGCATGGCCCGCACATACGTAACCACAGGAAATCCGATTTATAAGCATTATTTTTTCGATATTCTGGATATCCGGGAAGGTATCAAGCCGCGCCTGCAAAATTATCCCAACACCTACTGGCATCTTGCAGATGTGGGAAAAAGTGCCGGCGCTGAGCTGGGCAAGCCTGTTTCCTTGTTCGAGATGATGCGTAACGAAGGTCTCGGCAAGCAGGAGACTGCCCTGCTGTGGGAAGCCAAAATAAAGTCCGATAAATTAACCATACTGGAGAAACAGGCAATCGCCGCGGTGGACGAGATACAGGCACGTAGCAAGAATAAGCTTGCAGACCACTGGTCACCTGAACGGCAGCTTTTCATCGATCTTTTGTTCGGGGAACGCTACATCGCCGAAAAAGCCGCCGTCATCGCGCCTATCCGGCAATTTACCGATATGCTCGATACACGAACACAAGCGGAAGTAAAGGATGGCCTTGCTCGCCTGCATCGCCACATTCTGGTAGTAATGACGCTCATCGTTATCGCGATGCTTGCCGTCGCTGCCACGATTTTCTATGCTCGCCGCGCAGTTCTGCTTCCATTGGCCCAACTCCGTAGCGAGGTAATGAATATTGCACAAGGCGATTACGCTGCCCG
>JBDTHR010000171.1:0-4456 GCA_039936855.1 Nitrosospira sp.
GTTGCCGGGCAGCCGGTTGCGGGCGTTGGTCGATCCTGATCCAACGACGAAATCCTTTGCCGATTACCTTGGCGTAAGCTGGTTCGGTCATCTTGCCGATCTTCCATCCACGGTGCGAGCGGTATCCGTCGCGACGCCGGTCGCTACCCACTATACACTGACAAAAGCCCTGCTTCAGCGTGGGTTTGACGTGCTGCTGGAAAAGCCGATTGCAGAAACCGCAGCACAGGCAGCGAAACTGCAGATCATGGCGGACACAAAGAGTTGTGTTCTGCAGATCGGCCACATCGAGCGCTTCAACCCCGCGTTTGCCACCGCCCCGGCCTTGCTGTGCCGGGCTCACACCATCCGGACGGTACGCACTACGCATCGCAAACCACGGGCGGGTGCTCTGGATGTAGTGATCGACTTGATGATTCATGATCTCGACCTGGTTCTGCACGGGGTAGCCTCCCCGGTGGTTGAATTTCATGCCTCCGGCAGCAGTCATCATTTGACACCTATCGATGAAGCACAGGTTGAGCTAACCTTCGCGAACGGTTGCCACGCATCCCTGCGCGCACATTGGGGCTCAGCCGCAAGAAAAGAAGACCGGTGCATGACTGCGGAACTGCACGACAACGAAACCTGGACCATTGATTTTCGGCGTCGGATCACCTACCGTAATTTCCCCACGGGCCTCTCGCGTCCCCACAATACCCACAACCCTTCCCTCTCCGATTCTGCGCCAAGCAAGCAACAGGACGCGCTGAGCCTGCAACTGACCTCTTTCCTGGACGCTTCGCGCACCCGCGCAATACCGCAAGTCACTTCGGTGCAAGGCCATGCAGCCCTGGACCTGGCGCAACAGATCCGGCAACGGATACTCGACGAGGCCTGATGATCGTACCGCAACTGGATCTGGGTTCAGAGTATCAGCAATTACGCGCCAAGATCGATGTTGCCGTGCAACGGGTACTCACAAGCGGCAACTTCATCGACGGCGCGGAAAACGATGCATTGGAACGCGAACTGGCCGACTACATCGGTGTTGCTGAAGTGGTATGCGTCAACTCTGGTACGGATGCGCTGCTGCTCTCCCTGAAGGCGTTGGGAATAGGCGCAGGCGATGAGGTCATCGTGCCGGGTTTCACTTTTTTCGCAACAGCAGAGGCAGTTTGTCTGGCAGGCGCCCAACCGCGTTTCGCCGACTGTTCAACCCGACATTATAATGTCGACGTGGATAGCGTACGGCAGGCGTTGACGACTCGGACGAAAGCGATTATTGCCGTCCATCTTTTTGGGGAACCTGTTGACCTCGCGCCCCTGCAGCAACTCTGCGGAAACCACGGCCTGTCGCTGATCGAAGACGCGGCGCAAGCAATCGGCGCGCAGTATCGCGGTCACAGCGTCGGATCATTCGGCGTCACCGGTGCCTTCAGCTTTTATCCCACGAAAAATCTTGGCGCATACGGAGACGGTGGCGCAATTAGCTGCAGTGATTCGGCCTTGGCCACGCGACTGCGCAGCCTCAGGAATCATGGTCGCCAGAACCGCTATCAACATGCTGAAATTGGTTACAACAGTCGTCTGGACGAAATCCAGGCAGCTATTCTACGGGTCAAGCTTCCTTATCTGGATGAGTGGAACGCACGACGCCGGCAACTTGCCACTCTTTACCAGGAAGCCTTGCGCGGTACCGCCTGTGGTTGGCCGATGGCGATAAAAGATGTTATTTCTGTTCATCACCAATTTGTCGTTACCCATCCCCGGCGCAACGCCCTGCAAATATTTCTGGCTGAGCGCGATATCGCTACTGCCGTGTTTTATCCCATCCCTTGCCATCTCCAACCGGCTTTCTCCGTTTCGCATGCCGGGGTATCACTGCCGCTGGCCGAGCGCCTCGCTGATCAGGTGCTCGCCCTGCCCATCTTCCCGGCATTGCCTGTAGAAAAAGTGGCGCATATTGCGAAAATGATACGGGTATTCGAGCAGCAATTCCCAAGCGACGAGGAATATTATCCTGCCCGAAAAGCAGCGCCGGCAATTAGCGATCAATAGAATGTTGTGCCGCCCTAAAAAGCCTCGGCGCGAGCCGTGAATGATATGAGCTGCCTGAGTATCAGGCAGCTCATCATGAGCGAATCTGCCGGGCTATCCTGAAGAATTCACGAATAAATCCTCAGGAAGCGCCTGCCTGCTCTAGTCGTGCGTAAGCGGCTTCTCAGTGAAAAGATACTCTTTCAGTTCAGAGGAAAATTTCGCATCCCGACGCCGAATCCATTCCAGCACCATCGACGCATGCTCCTTCTCTTCATCACGATTATGCGCGAGAATGGCTTTGAGCTCCTCGTCCTTGCACGCGTTTACACGCTGATTGTACCAATCGACAGCCTCCAGCTCTTCCATCAACGACACGATTGCCCGGTGCATATCCCTCGTTTCATCGGACAACTCTTCAATAGGCTCATGGTAACCAACACTTGACATGGCGTGCTCCCTTTGTGTGGACAATAGATTTCAACATTGGATGCCTTCATTGATTCAGGTGAAATTTCCGCAGGCACACTATGTTAGCAGATGATGTCGTGGCCGGAACCCTACAGATCAACGTTGTGTAATCATATAAGCCGTACCGACTCCGCGTAGGGCGTCAACGTGGAATCGATACTCAATAACTGCGCAGTCGGATGCATCCGAGCAATCAATTGGGTAAGGCGCGAATCCCAATATTTCGTGCCGCTCAATGTCCGCGTTCCTTTCGTCGCGGCAATGTACAAGAATTGGTCCCAAAGCAGGTCGGGCTACTACTGATCGATCCATCGGTTTCCGGGCTTTGGCTATAATTTTTCCTTAAGGGGCACCCACTTACGCTGCCGACCAAGCCGTATCAGGCTTGGCAGAGCGGACGCGCATGCTAATACCAATAAACCGTAACACGTGCTGATGCATGCTTCACCATCCGTTAATACCCATTGGGTTTCTCTGTCATCCATCAGGATATCCGGCCCAATGTGATATACCGCACAGTATGAGCCCAATTCATGGTGCTAATGTGCCAGCTCTTGCCGCTTCGTATCCGTAGCCGCTGATAACCCTGATATCGCGAATATCAATTTCAGCCTACTTCGCGAGCAAGCACTATTGAAATTTTATGACAGGAGATTCATTCATGAATAAAGATCAAGTCAAGGGTACTGCTAAAGACATCGCCGGGAAAGTCCAGGAAGAGGCTGGAGAGTTAACCGGAAGCAAAGAACAACAAGCCAAAGGGCTGGCAAAACAAGTAGAAGGAAAAACGCAGAAAAAAGTGGGAGACGCCAAGGAAGTTGTCAAAGATTCAATCGACAAGCTTTAACGGCTGCGTACCAGGTTGGGGGAAACGCGACAACAAAGAAGCGTCCCGACCACGTATCAGTATCTTGAATGTCTCGGCCCCGGGTTAAAAACCGGGGTTTTTTTTGGCTACTCGGGAGATTCCATATCCGGCGGCAAACATGATCCGGGCCATTTTTGATATCCGGACGTAGCAGACCCCAAAGGGACTCCGCAAGATGTTAACAGGCGGGACTATCAAATCAAATTCAAGGGTATTTTCAGGTAGGCCGTGCCATTATCTTCCGGTTGAGGAAACCGTCCTGCACATATATTTACCTGCACCGACGGGAGCAGGAGCGTCGGCATGTCCAGCGTCCTGTCCCGGGCGATTCTCATGGATACAAACTCCTCTTCGGAAATTCCATCGTGGACATATATGTTGCTTGCACGTTGCTCAGCAACTGTCGTTTCCCAGTAAGCTTCACGGCTCGGAGGCGGATAGTCGTGACACATGAACAAACGTGTTGCCGGCGGAAATTCAAGCAACTTCCGGATCGAACCAAATAACCGACGCGCATCTCCTCCGGGAAAGTCTGCACGCGCCGTCCCCAGATCCGGCATAAAGAGTGTGTCGCCCACAAAGATGACGTCCTCACATTGATAAGACAGGTCGGCTGGCGTATGTCCAGAAGTACAAATCGCATTTACGCTCAGTTTTCCCACGTTGAACAACTCGTCATCAGCGAATAAATAGTCGAAGTGCCTGCCGTCCGGTATGAACTCGGGTCCCAGGTTGAATATTTTCTTGAAGGTTTCCTGCACCGTTGGAATTTTTCCGCCGATAGCGGTTTTACCACCCAATTTTGTCTTGAGATAGTCCGCCGCGCTGAGGTGATCAGCATGCGCATGCGTCTCCAGAATCCATTCCGTTGTCAGCCGCTTGTCCATGATAAACGCGACAAGTTTATCCGCACCCGCTGTACTGGTTCTGCTCGCCTTGGGATCGTAATCCAGGACCGGGTCGATAATCGCGCAGCTCCCGCCAGGCTCATCATAAAGAACGTAGCTGACTGTCCCCGTTACGGGATCGAAAAAAGCTTCAATATTCGGTTTCATCATTTGCCCTCCCCTTCGAGTATAGACGAGCCCGGATTTTGCA
>JBDTHR010000172.1:0-6164 GCA_039936855.1 Nitrosospira sp.
GACGAAATTGCAAATGGTAGAACATATCGAGATAACGTACAGTTTCTTCATGCTCCAGATTGCTGACGAATTTCCAGAAACCGTAGATACGCGATAAAGTCATCATTCGTTCTGCGTACAAACGCCATGTATAACGTGATTCGACCCGTTTTAAAGCCATTTGGGAGATATGGTCCCAAAAATTGGCATCGGTAGCCGAGCGTTCGAAAAAATCAACCATGGCTGCGGCTGCAGCAGAACCGTCGTTCGGGTCGAAATGATAGCCCGATACTCCATGCTGAATGATCTCTCGCGGACCGCCATGACACGTAGCGAATACGGGAAGACCGGAAGCCATAGCTTCGATAATGGTCAAACCAAACGCCTCGAACCGGGCCGGCTGGACAAAAATACCGCGCTTATCAGCCACATGCCGATACAATTCACCCGCCAGATTCTTTTCCAGGCGAGTGCCGAGCCAGCGCATGCGCCCTTCAAGCTTATATTCATTCATAATGGCGTGCATGTGTTCAATTTCGGCCCGTTCCTCACTATCTGTCGAATTGGCGGGGTCGATATGCCCGCCGATTACGAGTAGATTGACTGCATCCGATAGACGCTCGCATTGGGCGAACCACGTCGCCAATCCGGTCAAATTCTTGACCAAATCAAGACGCGCCATTGTAAAAATCAGGGGCTTGGCGGGATCGCTGAACTCGCCGCGCCAGGGTACGCCGGGGTCCTCGCCATATAAAAGACGCTCGATGTCAGGCAATAGCGTTTTCAGGCGGCGCTCGTCATCGAGATAGGAGAAATACACGTCGGCATCGGCACCAGGGGAGACGATATTGAACTTGGGGTCAAAAAGATCAATGCCGTTCAACACTCGATATAAGCCGGGCATCGTGTAGTTCTGATAGGTTTCATATTGGCCCACGGTATGAGGGGTACCTGCAATCTCCTGATAAGTACTGGTAATAATAAAGTCGGCGCTATTCATTGCAATAAGATCAGCGGTGTACTGGCAATTGAAATGATACTGGGCTTCATTCTCGCGCCAGTGCAAGGCGGAGTGCAAATATTTGCTCTGTTCCAGCGCGTGGGCGATATTGCACTGCGTTACACCGATTCGCTTGGAAATCAGTGAGGCTACCAGGTTTCCATCCGAATAATTGCCGATTACCAGGTCCGGGCGACCACTCAGTTGCGCCAGCGCTTCGCGTTCAATATCATGCGAGAAATTCTCCAGATAAGGCCATATCTCGAAACGAGATATCCAGGAACGGACAATCTCGCCGTTGGGTTTGCGAAATGGCACGCGCACAATCCATGAGTTCTGGGTGCCATGGATTTTTTCCAATGGCTGGTTGCACAGGGTATCCCCCGCCTCGGGGATCAGGCGTGTGCCTATCAGAATTTTGGGCTGGGCCGTTATCCCCTGGAGCATCAGGCGCTCGCTCATGTCCCTTTCCAGAGCTCTTACCTGATCCAGGATGTAAACCACCTGGCCGCCCGTATCCGGCAATCCCAACACATTATCCTGTCCGAAATAGCCATGGGGCGACAGGACCAGGAGCTTTGATATCATGGGTATTCGCGCCAGGAAGTTCTCAAGTATTTGTGCTGAAGGCGCTTCGAGGATATCCACCAGTAGGCTCATGGTCTCGCTAACCCGCTTGGCGCAATCGCCCCAACCCGGTGCAAAACCCAATCCGCCCAGCAACTCCGCAATCGACATCCACGGCGTATCGTCGGGATATCTGTCGAGCAACCCAAGCGCGCGGCGCAACCCGGCGCGTAACGCCGCAACGTCGGCAAAGTTGCTGTAGAGCATCAATTGATGTCCGTCCATGGAATGCACTGCCAAAAAATTCAACAGCTTGATCGAGCCCATGCCCGGATGGGTAAACAGCGTACCCGCCAGTTGCCTGTTGAGAAAAATCACCCCTTGACCGATGGAGCGAATTTCCTTGAGCCGTGAGAAACCACGGTTAAATGGCGCGAAGTCCAGTTCCAACACGGGTTCATTAGCGTTATCCGGGCACACGAGCATTTCCTTGAAAGCCAGATAATCGGACACGCTGACAGGTTCGGGTATCAACTGCTGCTGATGAATGCTCATAAAGTGCCAATTCCCGGCACCTTCGCGTAACGCCATATAGATCAGTGGAGGCCTGCACACCGCCTCTTGCAGAAGATCGACAACTTCATGCAACGGAGTCTCGAGGAGAGAGTGGGGGAGCTCTGCGTCTAATGCATCAAAAGCTGCACGAAGGTCCGAACGCAACAAAAGCGCACGCTCCAGTTCGCACCATTTACGTAACAATCCGTACAAATCGCTACGATGATCCGCAGCCCAGACGTCAAAATTATGTATCATTCGAAGTCTCCATGATGGAAGTACCAAACCCGTAATGTGCCATGCCTTCCGCGATGCCGTCCGCGTAGCCTGCACCGGCAAAATAAATCTGATCATCTCCCCGCAGGCTCGCCAATTCGGGACTATGATTGGCAACGATCACGCCGAGTGTGTCACCGATCAGCATTTCTCTATCGTTGCCTGAATCACCCGCGACTAAAAACGAACGCAATGGCAGCCCCCATTTATAGGCAAGATAACGTATCGCTCCCCCCTTGGAACCGCGTAAAGGCAAAATGTCGAGATAGGTCTGGCGCGAATAGACCAAATGTGCAGACAACTTTTTCTCGCGTAACAACGCCCGGATTTTTGCTATTGGCGGCATTTTCTCGGCATCTACATTGTAGCTAAGCTTGAATTCGCGCTGATTTTCCTCTGTTTGCAGTGTAAGACCCGGTACTTCGCCAAGCGCGCTTTCAATCGCATCGCGGCGCCACAGGTGCTTGATAAAATTTTGCCATCCTATATCCGGTCGTAGTTCAGGGCCATAATTGATCTCGCTACCGACCGCCGTAATAAGCACATCAGGCAAGGGAACAGCCCACTCCTTCAATATTTTGAGTGCACTTTCCAGTGTGCGCCCAGTGGCGACTCCAAAGCCTAAACTTGGCGGAGTCGCCCGCAAGATAACCAGAAAACGGCGTAAGGCGGCACGATCACCCAGCAGGGTATCGTCGATATCGCTAATCAACATATGCGATATAAGCGGTAACGGGTGGCGTTGCGGCCTCTGATATATCGCCATGGTACGCCGGATTTGCTTACGATCGTGATGCAACAGACGGAACAGAATGCGCAGGTATTTCGTGACGTGCGCATCCCAGGTGTAATAATTCTTGACCCCTGCAATACCATTGCGCGACCAGCGCCGCCAACGGGTTGAATCAGCCAATCCGTATTCAATCGCCTCAGCAATAGCGCTGATATCCGTAGGATTTACCAGCACGCCATTTTTGCAGTGCGCCACGATATCGCGTGGTCCGCCATCTTCTGTAGCAACAATGGGAAGCCCGCTGGCAGCTGCCTCGATCAAGGTAAGACCGAACGGTTCGGTAAGCGCCGGGTTGACGAATATGCCCCGACGCCGGGCTGCAAGCCGGTAGAATGCGGGGATATCGGCCGGCTTGTGCTGTTTGGGTAACGCTACTTTTCCCCATAAATCGTAAAGATCAATATCGAGCAATAGATTGGTCATAACCTCAACCTGCGCGGCATCAAGTTTACGGATGTCCTCGCGGCTACCGGCTATGATGGCCAAATTGGCTTGCTCATGCAATTTAGGTGAACTACCGAATGCAGCGATCAAAGCACCGAGGTTCTTTCGCATTTCGGGTCGGCAAATCGTGAGCACCAAGGGTTTACGCGGGTGCACCAGAAAACGGTCGATGAGCCTCGCGGCCTCCGGTTCCGGCGCTATCCGGCGACTGGGCGGCGAAAAGCGCGAGATATCGGTCCCGGGGGGAATAACTACGGCACGCTCACGATGATAATTGGTATACAGTCCATATTGCTCATCGCTCTCTTGCGGTGTGCTTGTTATGATCAGGCTCGCGTGCTGAAGTATGGCCTCTTCGGTCGCTATTCGACGATGGAAGCTGAATTGGCGCTCCAGTGCCTGTGGTTTACGCCCTTGCGCAAGCAGGCGCTGCTCCTTGCTTCGCCCAAGCGAGTGCCCGGTATGGATTTGTGGAATTCCGAGAAGTTGGGAAAGCTGCATCCCGACATATCCTGCGTCGGCGTAATGGCTATGAATGACATCAGGTAAACGTCTCTGCTCGCGCAAAAAAAGCAGTGCACGGTCTACCAGTTGATCTAGATGAGGCCAAAGACTCTCCTTACGCAGATACCGGCGCGGCCCGAAAGCAAGACGAATAATTCGTGCATTGTCACCGAGCATCTCTTCCGGACATGCATAGTCAGCGGATACGGATGAATCTTCTATCCTCCGGGTTAGTAAATCGACTTTGACGACTTCGTGCTGGCGCGCTAATGCCCGGGCCAGCTCCACCACGTATAACACCTGCCCGCCAGTATCCGCGTCGCACCCCAGTTCCAGGTCGCTGCCCCGGATCAACCCGTGCAGGCTGAGCATCATGATATATAAATCTTTCATTCGGATGAGCTCATATGCCAGTCGTTGATGAATGGTTCGTAGAAATCATTATGCTCCGGAAGTCCGCCGCGTATCCGGCAAATTGCACCGGCAAAATGATGTGCCCGTTGCAAGGTGAGGGGCACGGCCCAGCGGTGCAGCAGGCCAAGCATAAAAATGGCAGAGAACGCATCGCCTGCACCTACGGTATCACGAATATCCGTGATGGGATCGGATACCGCAGTTATCGGTTCCGCGGAATTTTCCAGCCACCAGGCCCCCGCTTTACCACGCGTTACCAGCATGCCGCGCAGCTGATAACGATGGATCAGCGCCCTGGCCTGAGCCTCGGCGGATATTTCATCGATATTCAGCAGCCGAGCCATTCTCTCAAGCTCGTCGTCATTAGCCTTGACGACATCTGCGTGCTGCAACGACCATTCTATGCGATCCACATAAACCCACGGATCGCGCAAATTGACATCAAAAAAACGTTGACCGCCAGCAGCGCGCAATAAATGACGCAGGGCTCGATGCGAACCGGCACGCTGAGCCAATGTCCCAAAATAGACAAGTTCAGGATTCGCGGCGAGGGCAGCGATGCGCGATAGCCGAGGATGAATATGATCGTAGGCTTGGTCAGGAATAATGTCGAACCGGTGACCCTCAGAAGTGAATTTGACATCTACCACGCCAGTAGGATAGATGGTATCGAGTTGAACACCGTGGGTAACGAGTCCTGAGCTTTCCAGTGTCTGTAACACGCGAGCGCCCACAGCATCCTGCCCTATACGCGTAACCAGGACAGGTGCGCAGCCAAACGCACGCAAGTGCCGGGCAACATTGAAGGGTGCACCGCCCAATACCTCCCTGTCGGGAAACCGGTCTACCAGAATTTCACCAAACAGGAGTACCACATGACGACTGTTGGTCATTGTTTTTGCCTTGCAAAAAATTGATTCCCCAATTCAACCTCATTTAACCCTATCCATAGCTGGGCAGGGAAAAATGTACGGTTTTTGGGGTGCAGGTCAAGGCGCAAAGACGCGGAATGCGACCGTGCAGAGCACAGCAGTACCTTCCTCAAAAAAGGGCAAATCCAAAACGGGATGCGGGCGCGCTGCCCCATCCCCGCTTCGCGGGATCCCTCGGGCGCCGCTTCGGGACGCTGTTCCATTCCAGGAAGCGCAATGCAACCATTTGCCTCAAAACTCGTGCAACCAACCCGTGGCGCCTTCATCCGGAAGATAAACGTCACATAATATGAAATATTGTTATTAATCATAACACTGTTCTATCAAGTGAGCGGTCATCAACCGATTTTACCTATAAAAGTAAATCAGGTCATAACCAACATTTCTGCAAGACTTTCCTGAAGGCTGTCTTCTTCAATACTGAAAATCAGGGGCCCGCTTATCATGGGTTGGCTCAGGCTCTTCCTGATACAGCAGTCTGGACGCTCATGCCCGAGGCCAGTACCTGCCTTGTGATGTCTTATCGGTGTCCATGCGCATGCACAGACACAAGGCAGTATCTCGGCTCATTTTGCTCATTTTGTGCAGGGATGAGCAAACCTTTTATCTGCTGCCTCGAGAACCGGGGAGAAGTAGAGTGATAGTGACAAGCACCACAGAGTTCTTCTGTACGCTATCATACATACAAGAGAAATCGTTT
>JBDTHR010000173.1:0-5589 GCA_039936855.1 Nitrosospira sp.
TTGCGGCGCATTGCCGCGCAGTCCCATGCGAATACGCTGGCTCTGCTGGAAAAACTGGAAAGCTGCAAGGGCGTTAAAAGAATTTTCAGCGGGCCATTATTTCACGAAACAGTGGTTTCCCTTCCCGTTCCGGCCAAGGATGTACTGGAGGCGCTAAAAAACCAGCGGATATTGGGCGGACTGAATCTGGACGAATATTACCCTGAGCTTGGCAGTGCGATGCTCGTGTGCGCCACGGAGACCAAAACGTCTGCCGACCTGGAAAATTACACCGAGAAATTGATACACGTCATCGCTAATTTGTAATTTGTAACTTGTCAGTTGATTTTCAACCACGCGAAGCGATATCGCCCTCACACAAGGAGCAACAATATGGTCACGTTAGCCGGCAATCCGATTAAAGTTGAAGGTAATTTTCCGAAAATTGGCGAAAAGGCACCGGCGTTCTCGCTGGTAAACAAGGATCTGAAAGATGTGACGCTAGCTGATTTCGCGGGCAAGAAAAAAGTACTCAACATCGTCCCCAGCCTGGATACCCCGGTCTGTGCCATGTCGACCCGCAAGTTCAATGAAAAGGCCAGCAACATGGCTAATACGGTGGTGCTGATAATCGCTGCCGACCTGCCTTTTGCGATGAGCCGCTTCTGCGATATCGAAGGGTTGGACAAAGTGGTAACGCTTTCGACCATGCGCGGTTCTGAATTCATGAAGAATTATGGCGTAGCGATTACCGATGGGCCGTTGGCCGGGGTCACTGCCCGGGCTGTCGTGGTGCTGGATGAGAACGACAAGGTGATTCATGCTGAGCTCGTGCCGGAAATCAAGGATGAGCCCAGCTATGATGCAGCCCTGGCTGCTCTGCAATAAGCCCCCTAGCCGATGAGGCGATGAGAAAAATCCCCGGTATTACCGGGACTCCCTTTCAATAAGTTTTTTCTGCAAAGTATCGGATTTCACTATGTTGATATTTGAACACTCACGCTCCGGCCGGCGCAATTATTCTCAGTCCCCGACAATAAGTGCAGAGATAGCCGGCATTCCGGAAAACCTGATGCGTAAAGCACCGCCGCTCCTGCCGGAAGTGTCTGAAATGGACGCCGTGCGTCATTACACCCGGTTGTCGCAAAAGAATTTCTCGATAGACACGCAATTCTATCCGCTCGGCTCCTGTACCATGAAATATAACCCTCGAGCTTGCAATTCACTTGCGATGCTGACTCAATTTCTGGCGCGGCATCCGCGAGCCCCGGAAAGTACCGGCCAGGGATTTCTCGCCTGCATGCACGAGCTTCAGGAGATCCTGAAAGATGTGACCGGCATGGCTGGAGTATGTCTTTCGCCGATGGCCGGGGCACAGGGTGAATTGATCGGGATATCGATGATTCGCGCTTACCATGAGTCGCGCGGCGATTCCGCCCGCACTGAAATCATCGTTCCCGATGCGGCGCACGGAACCAATCCCGCCACGGCGGTCATGTGCGGCTATAAGGTAGTGGAAATTCCTACCGACAAAGACGGCGACGTGGACATGGATGCGTTGAAGGCAGCGGTGGGTCCGCAAACGGCGGGATTGATGCTGACCAATCCCTCGACGCTGGGCGTGTTTGAAAAAAACGTGGCGGAGATGAGCAAAATCGTCCACGAGGTGGGTGGATTGCTATATTACGATGGCGCTAACCTGAACGCCATACTCGGCAAGGTGAAGCCTGGCGATATGGGATTTGACGTCATTCACATCAATCTGCACAAGACTTTTTCAACGCCTCACGGCGGTGGTGGCCCAGGATCAGCGCCGGTCGGTGTTGCGCCCCGGTTATTGCCATTCATGCCGGTACCGGTGGTAGCGCTCGAGAATGGGTTTTATCGGTGGATCGCGGAAAAGGAGATACCACAATCCATTGGCAGACTTTCGGCTCACATGGGAAACGCGGGCGTGCTGCTCCGGGCCTATATTTATGTGCGCCTGCTTGGCGCGGAAGGGATGCACCGCGTGGCCGACTTCGCTGCGCTTAATGCCAATTACCTGATGGCGGAACTGAGCAAGGCAGGTTTCGAGATCGCCTATCCGAACCGCCGAGCCAGTCATGAGTTTATCGTCACATTGAAAGACCTGAAGGAACGAACCGGCGTAACCGCGATGAACGTTGCCAAACGCCTGCTGGACAAGGGTTACCATGCCCCTACCATCTATTTTCCTCTCCTCGTGCCGGAGTGCATGCTGATCGAACCGGCTGAAACCGAATCCAAGGAAACGCTTGATGGATTTGTCGCAGCCATGAAGGAAATCCTGGAAGAAGCGCACGCTCAGCCGGATCTGGTGAAAAACGCGCCTCATACGACTCCGGTGCGCAGGCTGGACGACGTAAAAGCCGCACGGGAACTGGATCTGGTATGGAAACAGCGCAACGTTTAATGGTCATTCCGACCTGAAGCACGCAAACTTTTACTGTCCCTCAGGCTCATGAATACACTCATTTGCGGCTCTATTGCCTACGACACCATTATGGTGTTTAACGATCATTTCAAGAACCACATCCTGCCCGAAAAAATACATATTCTGAATGTGGCTTTTCTGGTGCCGGATATGCGCAGGGAATTCGGTGGTTGCGCCGGCAATATCGCCTACAACCTGAAAATGATAGGTGGCAAGCCACTGATTATGGCGACCGTTGGGGATGACTATCAGCCGTATGCCTACCGGTTGGCGGGCCTGGATCTTGTGCAAACTCATATACGGCACGTTCCGGGTATATTTACCGCACAAGCATTTATTACAACGGATTTGGCAGATAACCAGATAACCGCTTTTCATCCGGGTGCGATGAATTTTTCTCATGAAAATCACGTAGCGGACGCAAAATCTGCCAGCCTGGGCATCGTTGCCCCGGATGGGCGCGATGGTATGGTCCAGCATGCACATGAATTTCACGAAGCCGGCATTCCATTCATGTTCGATCCGGGCCAGGGATTACCCATGTTCAATGGTGAAGAACTTCTCGATTTTGTCCACAAGGCCGATTACGTAGCCGTTAATGACTACGAAGGTCAGTTACTCCGAGAACGTACCGGATGTACGCTGGAAGCGCTGGCAAAACTTGTCAAGGGACTCATTGTCACCAAAGGCAGTGAAGGGTCTGTAATTTATTCTGATGGTCAACAAATCGAGATTCCAAGCGTCAAGGCCGATAAACTGGTGGATCCCACCGGATGTGGTGACGCTTTTCGCGCGGGCTTGCTTTACGGAATTACTAATGGAATGGATTGGCAGAGCACCGGGCAACTCGGTTCGCTGATGGGCGCGTTGAAAATTGCAGAACGGGGTGGCCAGAATCACAGCTTCACCCGGGATGAAATAGACCAGCGATATTTTGAAATTTTTGGTAACCGCATTCTATAACGAGAGGCGCAATGAAACCGGCTGGAAAAAGTACCTGGCGCTGCTGTTGAGGCACATGTCATTATTATTGATGCAATAATAATGACATGAAAAACGTAATCAATACCAACAGCCGGCTGATACAGGTTTTCCGCTCCGTGCGTCTGCTGTTGCATATCGTTTCGGGTCTGATCCAATCCGCGGTTTACCCACATCTCAATCAGTCAGCACAAAGGCGTATGGCGCAAAACTGGTGCGCAGGGTTGCTGGAGATCCTTTGTATCAGGTTGCGCTACCGTGGCACCCCGCCTGGCGCCGAAACACAGCGCGTGATGTTGGCGGCGAATCATGTTTCCTGGGTGGACGTGCATGCTCTCATCGCTGTATGTCCCGCACGTTTTGTGGCCAAAGCTGAAATTCGTGACTGGCCCCTGTTCGGCTGGTTGAGCCGTAACGTAGGCACCTTATTCATTGAACGCACAAAACGTCGCGATACTGCTCGCATAAATGAACATATCGGGGATGCACTAACCATTGGCGATCGCGTTGCAATATTCCCCGAAGGCACTACCAGCGATGGTACTTTGCTTCGACATTTTCATGCGTCGCTGTTGCAACCGGCAGTAATGGTGACAGCCCTCGTTTATCCGGTAGCGATACGTTATACGGACACCACAGGGGAAATCAGCAGGGCGGTGCCATACGTCGCAATCTCGCTATTGGAATCGTTGCGGCAGATGTTAAGGCAACCGTGGATTGGCTTGGAACTTATTTTCGCGGACCCGATCGACAGTGACGGGAAAAACCGGCGAGAACTCGCGCGAGGGGCGGAACAGGCTATTGCAGACGCGTTGTCCCTTCCGTTGCCGCACAAGGCACCTGAAAAATCCGCCGGTCTTCAAGGCGAATAGCGGTAAGGCTTCCGCCCCAGAGGCAGCCCGTGTCAAGCGCTATCAAGTTATCCCTGATTTGCAGCCCCAGCGCAGACCAATGCCCACAGACGATAATCGCTTCGCGGCTGGCCCGATTTGGGGTTTCGAACCATGGCAGGTAACCGGCTGGTATGTCCCGCATCAAACCCTTATAGCCGAAATCCATTTTTCCCTCCGCGGTGCATACACGCATGCGTGTCATGGCATTGATGATGACTCGCATGCGCTCATAACCTTCGAAGCTGCTGTCCCAATGGTCTGGCTGGTTCCCATACATATTGCGGCAAAGCTCGTGGAAATCCGGACTACGCAGCGCAGTCTCCACTATTTTCGCGAGAAGCGAGGCTTGTGCGACGCTCCAGGAAGGCAATAAACCCGCATGCACCATGACGTAATCACCAGCCACATGCAGCAACTTCTGTTGCCGCAACCAGTGTAGCAGCTCATGCCTGTCAGGCGCGTCGAGAATATCGTTCAATGTATCGTTCCGATGCAGTTTGACACATCTCTCGGCCACCATGAGCAGATGCAGATCATGATTGCCCAGGACCATTATTGCTGCATCTTTCAATCCCCTGACAAAGCGCAATACAGCCAGTGAATCCGGGCCCCGATTGACGATATCTCCCACCAGCCACAGCTTGTCCTCTGCAGGGTCGAATCGAACCAGTTCGAGGAGTTTCTGCAACTCTTGATAACAACCCTGTAAATCACCGATTGCGAACGTGGCCATATTTACGGAATCAGCAATTCCGACCGATCAAATACCCGTAGACGGGAATTCTTCAAAAAAATAAGGGCGATATGCAGCTATCTATCGCCCTTTATCTTGCTATCGCAACGAACTCAGAGATTCACTTCGACTGACTCACCATATAATCGACTACGGCTTTCACGTCGGCATCGGACAAACTGGCATTTCCGCCTTTGGGCGGCATCGCATTTTTGCCCTTGAGTGCACTGTTGTAAAGTGACTCGTCGCCAGTTTTGATGCGGGGACCCCATGCAGCGTTATCGCCAAGCTTGGGCGCGCCCGCCGCGCCGGTGGTGTGACACGCAGCGCAGCTGGCAGTATAGATTGCCTTTATTTTATCCGGGCCTCCCGCATCCGCTACTGGAGCAGCTACCGCATCCGTAGCGGAAGCAGTGGTTACCGCGCTCGCCGGTTCGCTGGTTCCTTCTCCAGATTGCGCTCCGGGCTGCGAAGAGTCACTTGCAAGCACCAGTTCGCCCACCGGTTTCAAGCGTTGCACCACAGCTTCACTGGAAAAGGCAAGACTG